>NZ_JBHUVA010000002.1:116668-334618 GCF_042670805.1 Micromonospora sp. NPDC057141
CCCGGGTGAGCGCCGAGGTGATCGTGGTGGGGTTCGCCTGGGTGCCGGTCGGGCCGGCGGTGCCCGCCGGGGTGGCCGTGCAGGCGGTCATCGCGTCACCGGCGGTGGGGGGGGGGGGGGTCGCGGGGGGTCGGGGCCCCCCCCCCCCGGCTCGATGGGTCAGGCGCCGCCGGCCAGCAGGGTCACGGCGACCGGCGTGCCGACGGCGGCGGTGACGGTTTCCCGGGTCATGCCCGCTTCGACGCCGCGGGCCCGGCTCCGGTTCCCGCGCCGGCCAGGGTCGGCTCCGGCCGGCGTCCCTCAGGTGGCGGGGCCGACGCCGGGGGACTCGGCGAGGCGGGAGAGCACGATGGTGCTGCGGGTGGAGGTGACGAACGACTCGGCGCGCAGCCGTTCGAGGGCCTCCTCCAGGTGCGAGATGTCCGCCGCGCGTAGGTGCACCAGCGCGTCCGCCTCCCCGGAGACCGTGTACGCCCCGACGACCTCGGGGTGCCGGCGCACGGCCACCCCGATCTGGGCCGGGGTGGTCCGCCCGGCGCAGAACAGCTCGACGAACGCCTCCGTGGTCCAGCCGACGGCGGCCGGGTCCACGACGGCCGTGAATCCCCGGATCACCCCGGCGGCGCGCAGCCGGTCCACCCGGCGCTTGACGGCCGGGGCGGAGAGCGAGACCCGGGTGCCGATGTCGGCGTACGAGGCGCGGGCATCCGCCACCAGCAACGCAATGATTCGCTGGTCCACCGCGTCTATCTGCAACGTTCCGCCCTCAGGAAGCAATGGTTGTGGCTGTTACCAAGGTTCCAGGCTACCTACTCTTGGTTTTCGTGAACCAGCACCGGATCCCCCGAAAGCGGACATATCTCATGTGTTCGCCCGAGCGTTTCGCCGTCGCGTACGCGATCAACCCGTGGATGGACGTCACCACGCCCGTCGACGTGGAGCTGGCGGTCAAGCAGTGGGACCGGCTGCGCGAGACGCTGCTCGGGCTCGGCCACGACGTGCACCTGCTCGCTCCCGAGGTCGGCCTGCCCGACATGGTGTTCGCGGCCAACGGCGCGTTCGTGGTCGACGGGACGGTCTACGGCGCCCGGTTCAAGCACGAGCAGCGGGCCGCCGAGGCCGCCGCGCACCGCGCCTTCTACGAGGAGCGGGGCTGGCACTTCATCGCCCCGAACGAGACCAACGAGGGCGAGGGCGACTTCGCGTACCTGCCGGACGCGTACGGCGGGCTGGTCCTCGCCGGCCACGGCTTCCGCACCGAGCTGCCGGCGCACGCCGAGGCGCAGGAGGCACTGGGCCGGCCGGTGGTGTCGCTGCACCTGGTCGACCCCCGCTTCTACCACCTCGACGTGGCGCTGGCCTCGATCGACGACGGGAACATCGTCTACTACCCGGGTGCCTTCTCGGCGGCCAGCCAGCGGGTCCTCGCCCAGCTCTTCCCCGATGCGGTCGTGGCGGACGACGCCGACGCCCTGGCCTTCGGCCTGAACCTGGTCAGCGACGGCGCGAACGTGGTCCTGAACAGCGAGGCGTCCCGGCTCGCCGGCAAGCTGAAGGCGGCCGGCTACACCCCCGTGCCGGTCGAGCTGACCGAGGTGCGCAAGGGCGGCGGCAGCGTGAAGTGCTGCATCGCGGAGCTGCGCGGCTGACGGGGCGACCTACCCGGGCGCGCGGGCCGGTCTCGCCTGGGGGAGACCGGCCCGCGCGGTGTCGGGCGGGCGTTCAGCCGAGCGTGGCCAGCTCGTTGATCAGGACGTTGGAGAGCACCTGACCGTCGCGCTGCACCTTGCGCAGGTACCACTTCTGCTGCGGTGTTCGCGGCTGGTTGAACTGCCACGCCCCGCGCGGGCTGTCGATCTGGCCGATCTTGCCCAGCGCCAGGTTGACCTGCTGCGAGGTCGGGTCGCCCCCGGCCAGCCGGATCGCCTTGTCCAGCACCTGCGCCGCATCGTACGAGGCCATCGCGTAGGTGGTCGGTGACCCGCCGTGCGTCTTGCGGTACGCCGAGGCGAAGGTGCGGTTGGCGGTGTTGTTCAGGTCGGCGGAGTAGTTGAGCGCGGTCACGATGTTGCGGGACTCCACCTCCTGCACCTCGTCGAGCACGGTGCCCTCGGTGAGGAATCCGGGCGCGTAGATCGGGCCCGTCCACCCCTCGCGGTACAGCTGCTTGATGAACTGCACCGCCGCCGGCCCGGCGAAGTGGCAGAAGATCGCGTTCGGCTGGCGGGCCAGCGCCGTGCGGATGTCGGCGGCGTACGCGGTGGTGCCCGGCGTGCTGTTGGTGTCGGTCCAGATCACCGGGTCGGCGATCCGGGGGTCGTTCGTCCCGGCCGTGCTGAACTGGGCCTGGAGGCCCTGGATCACGTCCCGCGAGCCGAGGTTGTCGGGGGCGATGATGGCGACCCGACTGCCCGTGGGCAGCCGCTGCGCCATGTACGGGCCGATCGCCCGCCCCGGCTCGTCCAGCACGTACGAGGTGCGCCAGATGTAGACGACGCTCTGGAGGCTCTTCGGCGAGGCGTTGGAGCCGATCAGTGGCACCCGGGCCTTCTCCACGGTGTCCCGGATGCCCACCATGACGGCCGAGTTGACCACGCCGGTGAGCGCCAGCACACCCTGCTTGAGCAGGCTGTCGACGGCCGCCTTGCCGGTCTTGGCGGTCTCGCCCTCGTCGGCGGTCACCACCGTCACCGGATGCCCGCCGAGCTGCTGGCCGTTGAGGGTGAGGTAGAGCTGGAAGCCGTTGACGATCTCGTCGCCGATGGCCTTGAAGCCACCGGTCTGCGGTGCGATGAGACCGATTTTGATCGGCTTGCCGGCGGGGGTCGCCGGCCCTTTGTCGCCGTCCGTGGCGCAGGCGGCGGTCAGGCCCGTGGTACCGAGGGCGGCCAACAGTTGGAGTGCCCGCCTGCGGTTCATCTGGGACACCGAGTTCCTTCCGGGAGCTGAGCAGGGCCGATACCGTCCCCTCGGCGTTCTACCGGTTCGGCGACGCTGCGTCAATGTTCAGTGATCAAAGTGCAAGGTTCGCAGCCCACGGGCCACCTCCGGCCACGCGGCGGACTCCGGGTCGATGAGCCCGAAATGCTCGCATTCGGGAAGCTCCACCAGCCGCACCGGACTCCCTGCGGCCCGCGCGGCGGCGACGTAGGACCGGCTCACCCCCACCGGCACCTGCCGGTCCAGCAGGCCGTGCAGGATCACCGTCCGTGTCGAAATGGGCACCAACAGGCGAGGGTCGGCGGCGGCGTACCGCTGCGGGTGCTCCGCCGGCCCGCCGCCGAGCAGCGCGGCCACCGCCCCGCCGTCCAGGTCCAGCCGGTACGCCTCGGTCAGGTCGGCGACCGGGGCCAGCGCCAGCACCCCGGCCACCGTCTCCGGTGCGGTCGCGGCGGCGTACAGGGCGAGATGGCCACCGGCCGAGTGGCCGACGAGCAGCGGCGGCCCGGGGCGCAGCCGGTCGCCCAGCACCGGGCCGGCCAGCCCGGGCAGCGCCGCCACCCCCGCCAGTACGTCCGCGAGGGTGCCCGGCCAGCCGCCGCCCGGCTGCCCCGTGCGCCGGTACTCCAACTGGGCCACCGGGTGGCCGAGCGCGGCCAGCGCCGCCGCCAGCGGCCCGGTGTGGGCGCGGTCGTACTCGGCCCGCCAGAAGCCGCCGTGCACCACGACGACCAGCGGGCGCGGCGGGCCGTCCCCCGCCGGCCGGCGCAGGTCGGCGACCTGGTCCGGGTGCCCGCCGTAGGCGACGGTGGCGTCCGGGGCGGGGGCGGGGCGGTCGAGCACGGAGCGGGGGTCGGCGGGCATACCGGCGACGGTAGCGCGGCAACGGGCCGACCGCGCCCGGTCGGGATCACCCGCGACCCGGTGCCGCCGCCGCTCGCCGGGGCCGGTGGCGGGCCCCGCGGGCGGGGGGGCCCCCCCCTGGGTGAAGATGGAGCGCATGACCGAAGCGCACTCCGCTGGACAAGACGACGAGCCGGGCCACGACGACACCGGGCGATCCGGCACCGTGGTGGTGGTCGGCCCGGACGGCCGCCCGGTCGGCACGGTGCAGACCGACGACGCCACCGGCGAGGACCCGACCCGCCTGGTCGAGCAACCCGCCAAGGTGATGCGGATCGGCAGCATGATCAAGCAGCTGCTGGAGGAGGTCAAGGCCGCCCCGCTCGACGACGCGAGCCGGCACCGGATGCGGGAGATCCACGAACGGTCGATCGTCGAGCTGAAGGAGGGCCTGGCCCCCGAGCTCCGCGACGAGCTGGAGCGGATCTCGCTGCCCTTCGCCGAGGACAAGGCGCCCAGCGAGGGCGAGCTGCGCATCGCCCACGCCCAGCTCGTCGGCTGGCTCGAGGGGCTGTTCCACGGCATCCAGGCCGCCCTGGTGGCCCAGCAGATGGCCGCCCGGGTGCAGCTGGAGCAGATGCGCTCCGGCCGGCAGGCGCTGCCCAGCGGCCCCGCCGGGATGATGCCGGGCATGCCGGGCATCGGCCACCCGCAGGGCGGCGAGGGGCACAGCACCGGGCAATACCTGTGACCGTCGCGCGCCGGGCCGTCGGTCCGGCGCGCGCCTCACCCCACCCCGAAGACCTTCTCCAAGTACGCGGCCACGCCGTCGGCGGAGTTCGCCGCCGTCACCTCGTCGGCGATCGCCAGGACGGCGGGGTGCGCGTTCGCCACCGCCACCCCGCAGCCGGCCCAGGTCAGCATCGGCACGTCGTTGGGCATGTCGCCGAAGGCCAGCACGTCCCGCTCGTCGATCCCGAGCCGGGCGCAATACCAGGCCAGGCCCGCCGCCTTGGTCACCCCGGCCGCCGAGATCTCCACCAGCCCCGTGTACGACGAGTGGGTCGCCTCGGCCAGCCCGCGCAGCGCCCCGGCGACGACCGCCACGAAGACGTCCGGGTCCTGCTCCCCGGCGCGGGCCAGCAGCTTCACCGCCGGCATCGAGTGCAGCTCCTCGGGCGAGGTGACCGCCCGGATCGCCTCGGCGTCGGCGTCCCAGCGCAGCGGATAGCCGGCCTCGTGCCGCATCTCGCGGCTGTCCACGATCTCCACCGCGAAGCTGACCCCGGGCACCTCGGCACGCAGCCGCCGGGCCACCTCGGCGAGCAGCTCCGGCGCGAGCGGGTCGGCCCGGAGCACCTCGTCGGCCACCGGGTCGTACACCACCGCGCCGTTGGCGCAGATCGCCGGCAGCGGCTCGGCGAGCTGCTCGTACACCAGTTGGAGCCAGCGGATCGGGCGGCCGGTGACCAGCACGACCGGCGTGCCCCGCGCGGACATCCGGGCCAGTGCGTCGCGGGTGCGGGGGCTGAGCGTCCGCTCGTCGGTGAGCAGGGTCCCGTCGATGTCCGTGGCGACCAGCCGAGGTGTCTCTCCCATCACCGGGAGAGTAGTCGGTCCAGGTAGACCGCGACGCCGTCGTCGTCGTTGCGCAGCGTCACCTCGTCGGCGGCGGCCCGGACGGTCGGATGGGCGTTGGAGACGGCCACCCGGGCCCACCCGGCCCACTCGAACATCGGCAGGTCGTTGGGCATGTCACCGAAGACCAGCACGTCGGCCGGATCCACCCCGAGCCGCTGCGCCACGACGGTCAGCCCGGACGCCTTGTCGACCCCGGGCGGGCAGATCTCGACGAAGCCGAGCCCGGCCTGGGTGAGCGTGGCGACCTCCGGGCCGATGATCCGGCGGGCGGCCTCCAGCAGCGTGTCGACGTGGTGGTCGGCGGTCCGGGCGAACGCCTTGATCACGTCGCCGGCGAGGCACTCCTCGCGGGAGCGCGGCTCGAACAGGTCCGGGTACGGCCAGCTCGGGTGGTAGTCGCCCCACAGCGGCGCGTCGGTCTCGTCGGAAGCCTCGACCATCACGGTGAGCGGGCCGACCTCGGCCTCCAAGGCGGCGAGCAGCAGGGCCAGCACCTCGCGGGAGAGCCGCTCTTCGCGCAGCACGACCGGCCCGGCCGGGTCGCTCTGGTCGACCACCCAGCCCCCGCCGGCGAGCACCAGGAAGTCGGCGGCGCGGATGTCGTTGCGGGTCAGCTCGGTGAGCCGCGGCCCCCGGCCCGTCGCGCCGACCACCGGGATGCCGGCGGCCCGCACCCGGTCGAGCACCTCATGGGTGTACGCGGAAACGGTCTCGTCGCTGCGGACCAGCGTCCCGTCGAGGTCGGTGGCGATCAGTTTGGGCAGCCCCGGGCGGGTCATGGCTCCTCCTTCGCCCGCCGCCGTCGCGCCGGCCCTGTCGTTCGGTCGTCGGTGCCTCGACCAGCAGTGACGGCGGGCAGCCACCGTACCTCGCGGAACAGGGCGCGACCATGGCTTCCCGACGAACCGGGCGGCAACTCGACACCACACTCAGGTTGCGCGGCCCGGGCCCGGCCCGGTTGGGCCGGTGGGTGAGAAGGGGACCCTTCTCTACCGTAGGCGTTGACAGGGGGCCCTTCCTTACTCCGGGCGGGCGAAGGGGACGGTCGGCTGCACGGTGAGGTCTGCCGGCGCGGGCGGCAGGTCGGTCTCCTCGGCGGGCGGGTGCTCCTCACCCGGCGCGCTTTCGTCCGGTCGCTCGGCGTCGGCCCGGCCGGCGAGGTGCAGCGCCACCGCCAGCAGCACGCAGGCAGCGAAGGCCGCCACCAGCCCCCGGCCGTACTCGACCTGGAAGCCGTCCTCGGAGGAGTAGAGGCCGCGCCGCCCCGAGTCGTCCAGCGAGAACGAGGTGGCGACCAGGACGCCGACCAGGGCCGCCGACAGGGCGAGGCCGGCCACCCGTGCGTCGTGCCGCACGGCGGTGCTGCCCCGCAGGGCCAGGGCCGCAGCCGCGACCAGCGCGAACAGGCCCACCAGGTAGCCCAGCCCGAAGCCGCCGACGTCGGACACCCCGCCCGGCACCCGCAGCGTGTCGCCCTCGGGGCCCCCGGTCGGCACGGTCATCACCAGCCACTCCCCGACCAGCGAGGCGAACGCGGCCACCGCGCCGAGGCCGGCCGCCACCAACGGGATCCGCCGGTCCCGCCCGAGCCGGGACAGCGGGCGACCCACCCGTCCCGGTGGGGTGGGCTCGGGCCCGCCCCATTCCACGACGGTGGCGCCGCCGGACCGGTTGTCCTGCCGGGGGATGGGGAGATCCTCGGACATCGGCCACCTCTCCGCGTTCGCGGGCCTGAACCTCGCGGGCCTGAGCCCTGTGGGCCTGAGCCGAATCATGACACAGCAGGCACCGCGCGGCCGGGAACGCGGCCGCGTGGACGGGAGCGGCTCCGGCGTGGCGGGACCGACCGCGGGCAGCCGCTCGCCCGCCGCCCGGCTTTCGGTTAGCGTCGACTCATGCCTATCCGTACCGCTTCCGCACGCTGGCAGGGCGATCTCACCGAGGGTTCCGGCACGGTCCGCACCGGCAAGGGCGGCCTCCAGGGGAACTACTCCTTCAAGTCGCGATTCGAGGAGGGCGAGGGCACCAACCCCGAGGAACTCATCGGGGCGGCCCACGCCGCCTGCTTCTCGATGGCGTTCTCCAAGCAGCTCGCCGACGCCGGCGCCACCGGCACGTCGGTGGAGACCACCGCGAAGGTGCACTTCGACAAGACCGACGCGGGGATGACCGTGACCCGGATCGACCTGGAGACGGTCGGTCAGGCCCCGGGTCTCGACGGGGCCCAGTTCGCCAAGCTGGCGGAGACCGCCAAGGAGAACTGCCCCATCTCGCGCCTGCTCTCCCCGGGTGCCCAGATCAGCCTCACGGCCCGGCTCGCCTCCTGAGGTCCCCCGCGCCCACGTGACGCGGAACGGTCCCCATCCGCCCTGGATGGGGACTTTTCCGTACGAGCAGAATCTCGGGCACCGTGCGCGGGGCCGGCTCGGGGACAATGGGGGGCGTGGCGGTGGAGATGAGCCGGGAGCGCTTCGAGGAACTGGTGGGGGACGCCCTCGACGAGGTCCCCGAGGAGCTGCTGGGGCTGATGAGCAACGTGGTGATCCTCGTCGAGGACCACCCGCCCCCCGGCGACGAGGACCTGCTCGGCCTCTACGAGGGCCACGCCCTCACCGAGCGGGGCTGGGACTACGCGGGCGTCCTGCCGGACCGCATCTTCATCTACCGCCACCCCATCCTGCGCATCTGCGACACCGACGAGGACGTCGTCGACGAGGTGGCGGTGACCGTGGTGCACGAGATCGCCCACCACTTCGGCATCGACGACGAGCGGCTGCACGACCTCGGCTGGGGCTGACGGCCGGCCTCCCCGTCCCCGTCGTTCGGTCCGTGCCAGTCTCCTCGTCCTCTCCGTCCGGTCCGCGCCGCGCGACGGTGGGCCGGCCCCGCTCGGCCGATGTCTCCGGTTGCGCTGGTCACCTACCCTCCGGGCAGACACCCCGAGTCAGGAGGCACTTCCATGCGCAGCGCGCTGTTCTCCGCCGAGAACCTGGAGAAGGAGTCCGCCCAGCCCGGCATGCGGCTGCAGAACTCCAAGATGTTGAAGATCGAGCTGAACGGCGAGGCGATGGCCCGGGTCGGGTCGATGGTCGCCTACCAGGGCCAGGTGCAGTTCCAGGCGCTCGGCTCCGGCGGCCTGGGCAAGTTTCTCAAGCAGAAGCTCACCGGCGAGGGTGTCCCGCTGATGAAGCTCAGCGGCCGGGGCGACGTCTTCCTCGCCGAGCTGGCCAAGGACGTGCACATCATCGACCTGGAGCCCGGCGACGCGCTGTCGATCAACGGCTCCAGCGTGCTGGCCTTCGACTCCACCCTCCAGTACGACATCCGCATGGTCGGCGGCGCCGGGATGGCGTCCTCGTCCGGCCTGTTCAACTGCGTCTTCAGCGGCCACGGCCGGATCGCGATCACCACGAAGGGCACCCCGGTGGTGCTCAACGTCGACGCGCCGACCTACGTCGACCCGCAGGCCGCCGTCTGCTGGTCGGCCAACCTCCAGACCGGCTACCACCGGGCCGAGCAACTCGGCCTGGGCACGCTGCTGGGGCGCAGCACCGGCGAGGCGTTCACGATGAGCTTCGCCGGGCAGGGCTTCGTGGTGGTGCAGCCCTCCGAGGAGCCGCCGATCGCGGGCAGCGGCGCTCAGGAGCAGCAGGGCGGCCTGCTCGGCGGCCTGCTGAGCTGATCCGCCGCTGCGCGGGCGGCAAGCTGACCCGGGCGGGGCGCCCCGGCACGAGGGCGCCCCGGTCTCAGCTCAGCTCGCCGGCCCGCAGCCGGGCCAGCCACGCCGCCGCGTCGGCGTAGTCGGCGTCCGACAGGCCGGCCGGCGCGGGGATCGGCCGGTCGCCCGCCGGCTGCGCCCACCGGTGCCGGGGGTACGACCCGAGGAAGCGCACCTCCGCGCAGACCCGGCGTAGCCCCTGCAACGCCTCCCCGAGCCGTGGCTCGGCAACGTGGCCGGTGCAGTCGAGGAAGAAGACGTACCGGCCGAGCGCCTCGCCCGTCGGGCGGGACTCGATGCGGGTCAGGTTCACCCCGCGCACGGCCAGTTCCATCAGCACCGACAGCAGCGCGCCCACCCGGTCGTGGGCGATGTAGACGGCCAGCGACGTGAGGTCGTCCCCGGTGGGGGGCGGGGGCGGGCCCGGGCGGGACAGCAGCGCGAACCGGGTCACCGCGTCGGGATGGTCGGCGATCTTGTCGGCGAGCACCGCCAGCCGGTGCCGGGCGGCCCCGATCGGGGCGCAGATCGCCGCGTCGTACTCGCCCGTGGCCGCGCCCGCCGCGGCAGCCCCGTTGGAGAGCACGTCGACCACGACCGCGTCCGGCAGGTGCGCGCGCAGCCAGCCCCGGCACTGGGTGGACGCCTGAGGATGGGCGGCCACCGAGCGGATCGCCTCCGGCGACGTCCCCGGGCGGGCGCCGAGCACGAACTCGACCGACAGGATCACCTCCCGGGTGACGACCAGGGGGTCCCCCTCGGCCAGCTCGTCCAGGGTCACGCCGACCGCGCCGCCGATCGAGTTCTCCAGCGGCACCAGGGCCGCGTCGGCCTCCCCGGCACGGACGCTCTCCAGGGCCTCGCCGACGCTGCGGGCGGGCGTGCGGGTGCTGCGCTCGGCAGCCGGCACGGTGCGCAGCGCCTGCTCGGCGAAGGTGCCCTCGGGGCCGAGGTAGACGAAACGGGTGGGCGGTGTTCCCGGCATGCCGCCAGCCTACGCAACCGGTACGCCGCCCAGCCTACGCAACCGGCACGCTGCCCGGGACGGCGTCGCAGGCGAGTGCCCGGATGCCGGGCGGCCCGGCCACCCGCACCTCGATGGTGCAGACGTCGGTGCCGGCGGTGACCAGCTCCAGGTCGCCCGGCCAGCCTCGGCTGATCACCTGCAACTCCTCGTGCCCGGTCACCCGCAGCACCGTGTACTGCCAGTCCCCGGCGCAGAGCGGGCCGTCGCCCACGCGTACCGCGACCGAGCGGGACAGCACCCCGGACGGGCCGCGCAGCAGCGCGACGACCCGGTCCGCCGACGGGCCGTCGCGGCAGGGGCCGGCGACCAGGTCGGAGCCCGGGGTGGTCGGCGGCCCGGCCACCGGCGGGGTGACCGGTGCCGACGCGCCGGTGGGCGGGGCGGAGGCCGGCGGGGTCGGGCCGGGGGAGCCGGTCGCGCCGGTGCCGGGCCGGCGCAGCTCCGGCGGCGTGCCGCAGCCGGCGAGCGTGACGGCGAGGACGGCGAGGAGCGCGATCGCGCCGGGCGCGCGGGAGGAACCGGCGGCACCGGGCGCGCGGGACGGGCCGGATGCGCGGGGCACCACCGGTCGGTGCGGTGCGGATGGCGGCACGAGCCGATCCTTGCATCGGAGAACGTCGTTGCGGCCGGACGGCCGAGCCCATCGTAGGATCTCGTCGGCGCGGCCGGGAAGACCCGCCGGGCGGCGTCTCGCGCAGGAGGGCCGTCAGTCGAGGACGCGGTGGCCGGCGCGGCGCAGCGCGGCGGTCGCCTCGCCCAGCCGCACGGCCGGGACCAGCACGTGGTCGGTGTCGTACGTGGAGAACGCGACCGGATCGACCCGTGCCTCGGTCAACGGGCCGATCAGCGAGGCGAGGGTGCCGGTCACCGCCTGACCGAGCGGGCCGACGATCCGCAGGCACCGCCAGTCGGTCTCCACCTCGGCCGGGGCACGGGGGGTCGGGCAGATCACGGAGACCCCGTCGGCGGCCCAGCTCACGCTGACCACCTCGGCGTCGCCCAGTTCGCCCCAGAGGGCGGATCCGAGGGCGGAGCCGGCGGCCAGCCGACACACCGCGTACTCCCCCGGCAGCAGAGCGACATCGACCATGAGGGCACCCTACGGCCTGGCGGGTGCCCGCCACAGCTCCCGCGGGTGCGGCGGACGCCACATCCGCCCAGGTCAGGGCCGCGATGCGCCGGATCGGACCGCGGAAAGGCCGGATCAGACCTTGGCAAAGAAGGTGAGCGACCCGGCGACCCGGCCCTCGGTCAGCACCGGCGTCGAGATGGCGTCGACGGTCGGGTCCGGCCCGCCCGCCGTCGCGGCCTGCACCCGCAGCAGCCCCCGGGCGAGACGCCCGGAGTGCAGGGCGAGCAGCGGCGGGATCTTGTCGGTCTCCTGCTCGGTCAGCTCGCCTCGGTGGGCGGTGAAGTCGAGCAGCCGCAGGCAGCCGTCGAGCAGTGGCAGACCGATCACGTCGTCCGGGCAGCCCAGGCAGAGCAGCTCGCAGCCGGCTGCCGACACCGCGACGACCCGGGTGTCGGCGTCGATCAGGAGGCAGGGCTCGTCGGCCCCGGCCACGGTGGCGGACCACTGCCCGAAATTGTCTGACTCCTGCTCCAGCGGTGTGCGGGCGGTGGGCACGAACACTTCTGAGAGCGAGAGTTCGACGTGGGCCACCGCGCCTCCTATGTACACCGACGGTCTGTCCACGCTAACCGGTCGTCGTGGTCACCCGCCGACCGCGCTCCGGCCGCCGGGCCGCCGGCGGATCAGTTGCCCCGACCCGGGCGGTCGGCGACAGCGCGGCCGGTGGTTGCTCCGGGTGCGGGCCGGACCGCGTGGCGTCGCCGGAGACGTTACCGGCGGTTGGCCGGCTTGTCAGCCGCCGTTCGGCCGCCGTCGTACCACCGGTAGTCGCCAGTTGGACGGTACGTGCCGTTCATCCAGGTCCCCGGGTGCTGCGCCACCCGGGCGAGCTTCTCGGCGGTGGCCGGGGTGATCCGGTTGCCCCCGGCCACGAGCAGGCGGTCCAGCTCGCGGTGGGTGGCCATGAGGCAGTCCTTCGGCAGGCCGTACACGCTGATGACGCCGGACCCGACGAAGGTCAGCACCGGCGTCACCGGAATGGTCAGCCCCACCGCCTGGGAGAGCACCTTGCTGGCCCGCTTGGCGTCCCGGCGGGACTCGGCCACGTACGGCGGGCGCTTGCCGTTGATCTGCACCACGTCACCCGCCACGAGCACCCGGGCGCGGCCGTGGTCGGCGATGGTCACCGCGAACAGGCCGCCCGGCCCGATCGCGAGGAACCCGGCCCGGTCGTCCTGGGACGGGTCGAGGAGGAGGTCGGTGGTGTCCGTGCGGGGCCACTCGATGACGTGCCACGCCGGCCCCAGATGGTCGAGCCGGCCCAGGGCGCGGGCCCCGGCCGCTTCTAACCGGCGGGCCCCCCGCTCGGCGCGCCGCCGACGAGCCCACTCCAGGGGGCTCGGACGGATAGGGTCGAGCACCCCGGGGGCATCCGACCCGGGGTGTGGCACCCCGACGGGCGGCAGTGCCCGTGCGGTAGGTGCGGCTCGACGTGCGGGAAAGACAGTCATCGCGACCTCCGGCAAAAGGTCCCTCGAAGTTATGTCCTCACTACCCTACGTTGCCATACCGGGTACCCGGCAAGTCGGAGCGCCGGAGTGAGTGCGGATGAATGCCATATTCATCCACAGACGTTTTACCGGATGCCGCCAAACCCTGCCCTACCCTTGGCCGAGTGACCCACTACGTGGACAGTGAAGTCGGCCGCCTCGGCACCGTGCTGCTGCACCGGCCGGGCCCCGAACTGGCCCGACTCACCCCCCGGAACAACGACTCGTTGCTGTTCGACGCTATCCCATGGGTCGGACGGGCACAGGAGGAGCACGACGCGTTCGCCGCCGAGCTGCGCGCCCGAGGGGTGGAGGTGCTCTACCTCGCCAACCTCCTCGCCGAGACCCTCGCCGTCGCCGAGGCCCGCACCGGGCTGACCGAGCAGGTGCTCAGCTCGCCCCGGCTCGGCGACACCCTGCGCCGACGGGTGGCCGACCACCTCGCCTACCTCGACCCCGCCGCCCTCGCCGACGTGCTCATCGCCGGGCTCGCCCACGAGGAGCTGCGAATCAGCAGGGAACGGCCGGGCGGGCTCGTCTACTCCCTGATGGACCGGCACGACTTCGTCATCGACCCCCTGCCCAACCTGCTGTTCACCCGCGACTCTTCACTGTGGATCGGCGACCGGGTCGGGGTCACCAGCCTGGCCATGCCCGCCCGCCGCAGGGAGACCAGCATCACCGACGCGATCTACCGGCACCACCCGCGCTTCGTCGGCACCGAGTTCGTCTACCACCCGGAGCTGGAGCACCTGGAGGGCGGCGACGTGCTGCTGCTGGCCCCGGGCGTGCTCGCAGTCGGGGTGGGCGAGCGGACCACCCCGGCCGGCGCCGAGCGGCTCGCCCGGCAGGTCTTCGCCGCCGGGCTGGCGCACACCATCCTGGTGGTGCCGATCGCCCAGGAGCGCGCCACCATGCACCTGGACACCGTCTGCACGATGGTCGACGTCGACGCCGTGCTGATGTATGCGAACGTGGCGAGCACCCTCGCCGCGTACACGGTGGTCGCCGGCCCGGACGGCGAGCCGCAGGTGGACGGCCCCGCGCCGTTCCTGCGGGCCGCCGCCGACGCGATGGACCTCGACCAGCTCCGGGTGATCGACACCGGCCTCGACCCGGTCACCGCCGAGCGGGAGCAGTGGGACGACGGCAACAACACCCTGGCCATCGCCCCCCGGCTCTGCGTCGGCTACGAACGCAACACCGGGACCAACGCGCAGCTGGAGCGGGCCGGCATCGAGGTGATCCCGATCGCCGGCTCCGAGCTGGGCTCCGGCCGGGGCGGCCCGAGATGCATGTCCTGCCCCCTGGTCCGGGAGTAGGGAAGGGCCCCCTGTTAACGCAAAACGTTGTACAGGGGGCCCCTGTTAACAAGCGGCTCAGCGCAGGGTGAGCTGCCGGCCGAGCAGGCCGTGCCGGGCGCGCCGGCCCGCCGCGTCCAGCGGCTCCTTCTCGGCGAGGGCCTCGGCGTAGCGCTCGGCGAACTCCCGCACCGGCTCCTCCCAGTCGGCCGCCGGGACGTCCTCGGGCAGGTCCCAGACCGGCACGAGGCGCCCATGCGCGCGGAACATGCCGGCGAACTTCGTGCCCCCGGCGAGCGGCAACGTGCCGGCGGCGCTCAGCCGGGCCAGCGCGTCCAGCGCGGCGTCCTCGTCGTCCGGGAGCACCCAGCGCACGTGCGCCTTCTCCGGCACCTGGCACCAGTACGCGGCCCGCGCCGCCGCCAGCCGCACGGTCGGGTAGATGGCCGCGTTGGCCCGCTCCAGCGACGCCTGGACGGTCGGGTCGTCGGCTGCCCCGGGGTCGAGCCAGAACTCGAAGCCCTCGTGCATGCTGACCTCCAGTGGCCCGTCGACCAGGATGTCCTGGAGGCGGGGGCCGGGGCCGGGCAGCGGCGGCACCGTGACCGTCCTGCCCGGCTCGGTACGCAGCGCGCAGAGCAGCGCCTCGGCCAGGTCCCGGGAGACGTCGCCGGACTGCTGGTGGCGCTGGAGCCCGACGAAGACCCGACCGTCCGCCTTGGCCATCGCCGGTGCCGCCATCGGCAGCACGGTGGCCAGGGTGACCGGGCGGTCGCCGTGCTCCTCGACCAGCTCGGGGACGAGCCGCAGCGGCGCGGACGCGGCCGGGACCAGTTCACGCAGGGCGATCCACTCCGGCTCGTCGGCCAGACCCTCGAACGGGCGGGGCACGAAGACGTCCCGCACCTTCTCCCGCTTCCCGGTGACGGCGACGTCGGCGGCCCGCTGGATCCTTCTACGCTTGCTCACGGCGACACAGCCTAGAGCCCACGACCCGAGGGGGTGGGGAGGACCCGCCCCGCACGGAGGGTCCCGCCGGCCACGACGGGCCCTCCGGATCCGGCGCGCATCGGCCCAGGGGTGGGGAGCGCGGCGCGGCTCAGCCGGCGGCACCGGTCCGGGTCGGGAGCGCGGCGCGGCTCAGCCGGCGGAGACGAGATCGGTGCGGGGCGTGGCGGCGGGCTCGAACTCGGCCCACACGCTCTGCCCGAGGCCGTCCCGGTCGACGCCCCACCGGCTGGCCAGGCCCGAGACGATGTGCAGGCCACGGCCGTCGACCGCATCGGGGCCGGCGACCCGGACCAACGGCCCGACGGCCGCCCCGCCGTCGGTGACCCGGAGCTTGACGAGCTGCCCGTCGGGGGTCTGGCGCAGCCGCCAGGCCACCCGGACCACCCCGCCGGGGAGCGCGTCGGCGTGCCGGACGGCGTTGCCGACCAGCTCGGCCAGGACGGCCACCAGGTCGGCCAGGAGCACCGACGGTACGAGGTCGGCCAGCTCGTCGGCGAGCCGGTGCCGGGCCAGACGCGCACCGGTCGGGTGGTGCGGCACCACCACGCACCACGACTGCTCGACCGGCTCTCTCGCCACCGCCGCTTCCTCTCGCCCGCTGCACTCCGGCCCTCGGACACCTCGCCCCCCGGTTGCACTCCGGCCCTCGGACACCTCGCCCCCGGTGCCGCTCGCCCCCGGACACGTGCCCCCGGAACCGCTCGCCGCCGGGCGGAACCGCCGGAGACCCGGCCCCGTCGGGCAGGCTCATCCGCGGGGGAGCCGGACCTCTGCGACCGTACCGCCACCTGCCCTCGGTCGGAGGGACACCCAGCCATTCTGCTGTTCAACGATCCGGCGGACGAGATAGAGGCCGAGCCCCGCGCCCGGATATCCCCGGCGGTCGCCGGACTCGCCCTGCCAGAACCGGTCGAACGCCCGCTCGACGTGTTCCGGCCGGATGCCGATGCCCCGGTCGCTGACCCGGAACCACACGGTCTGCTCGTTGCCGCCGGCGGTGATCTCGATCGGGGCATCGGACGGGGAGTACTTGTCGGCGTTGGTCCCAAGCTCGGTCAGCACCGTCGTCAGCGACTGCCGGCTGCCGAGCGCCCTGGGCAGGCCGTCGGGCACGTCGAGGACGACCCGGCGGCGCAGGTCGGTGGGCAGGTCCGCGACGGCGGCCCGGAGTGCGTCGCCGAGGCTGAACGGGACGGGCGGCTCGCCGGGCCGGCCCTCGGTCGCCGTGGTGAGCAGCCGGTCGACCAGCCGCGCCAGCTCGTTGGCCCGCTGCCCGATGACCCGGGCGGCCTGCCGCCGGTCGGCGTCGGCCAGGGAGTCCCAGTGCTCGGTGAGGGTGTCCGCGTACCCCTTGATGACGGTGACCGGCGTGCGCAGCTCGTGGCTGGTCACCGCGACGAAGAGGTCCCGGTCCTGGTCGCGGAGCTGCTGGTCGGTGATGTCCCGGAAGGTGACCACCCGCAGCGCCCCCGGGCCCGGCAGCTCCCCCGAGGTGATCTTGATCCATCGGCCGTCCGGCAGCCGGTGGTCGAGGACCTGCCCGGACGGGGGGAGGGGGAACGGCAGCGTACTGTTCAGCGACTCCGCGACCGACCGGCCGGTCACCTGGGCGGCGGCCGGGTTCCAGAGCCGGACGTGCCCGTCCCGGTCGACCACCGCGAGCCCGTCGGCCAGCGCCGCGACCACCGGGCCGTCGCCGTGCACCGGCAGCCCGCTCTGGTCGCCGTACATGTGGGCGATGCAGGAGGCGATGTACGCCACCACCTCGTGCTGCCCGTCCGCCGTCGAGTCGTCGTCGTCCGAATAGAACGCGTGCAGGCTGCCGACGGTCAGCCCGCCGATCTCGGCCCGGGCGGCCACCATCCGGCGCAGCCCCCGGTCGACCAGCTCGGCGCCGATCGGGCCGGGGATGCGGTCCGCCCGGATGTCGCGGACCCTCGGGCCGGAGAGCAGGCAGACGGTGGCCGGGTCGGTGGGTGACACCGGTCGGCCGACGGCCCACTCGGCGCCCCCGGTCGCGGCGATCACCCGGCCGCCGGTGGGCGCGAACTCCACGAAGGCGGTGCTGGCCGCCCCGATCGCGGGCTGGACCACCTGGAGCAGCCGGGCGAGGACGGGTAGACCGGCTTCGCCAGAGTTGATCATTTCGATAACCCTGCCATGGCCGGTTATCAGGGCGGCGAGGTCGGTGCGCTCCGGCATGCCCCGAGTGTGCCGCGCCGACCCGCCCCCCGACACCCCCGCGCGGGCGGCCCCGGCATCCGCGCCGCCCGGCGAACCTGGCCTGACCAGCCATCGGGCGACGCCGCCCCGCCGGTTCACCGGCCCAGCCGGGCCAGCGCGTGCGCCGGCCGGTCGGTGATGATCCCGTCCACCCCGGCGTCGAGCACCAGGTCCAGCTCGGCGGGCTCGTTGACGGTCCAGACGTACACCAGGTGGCCGGCGTCCCGCAGCGCGGGCACCAGGCGCGGCCGGGCCCGGACCAGTTCGACCCCCGGCCCGGCGATGCGGGTGCCGAACGGCAGCCGGCCGAGCCGCAGCCAGCGCGGCAGCACCTCCAGCAGGAGCACCGTGGGCAGCCCGGGGGCGAGGTCGTGGACGCGGCGCACGGCCAGCAGCGAGAAGGACATCACCGTGACCCGGACCGGGGCGTCCGGGCGCGGCTCGGCCAGGCCGTAGCGGCGCAGGAGGGCCACCAGGCGGCGCTCCACGTGCCCGCCGTACCGCGAGGGGTGCTTCGTCTCGATCAGCAGCCGCACCGGGCGGCCGGCGGCCAGCACAGCGTCGAGCAGCCGCTCCAGGGTGAGCAGCCGGGTGTGCGACTCGTCGGGCGGCGTGTCGCCGCCGGGCGGCACGCAGCCCGGGTGCCAGGAGCCGAAGTCCAGCGCCTCCAGCTCCGCCAGCGTGCGGACGCTGACCAGACCGGTGCCGTTGCTGGTGCGGTCCAGCCGCCGGTCGTGGACGCAGACCAGGTGCCCGTCGCGGGTCAGCCGGACGTCGCACTCCAGCCCGTCGGCACCCTCGTCGAGGGCCCGCAGGTACGCGGCGAGCGTGTGCTCCGGCAGGTCCGCCGAGGAGCCGCGGTGCGCGAAGACCAGGGGGTCACCCATGTCCGTCGCCCGTCGCTCTCAGATGACCTGGCCCGGCCCGCCGTCTCCGGCTACCACGGGTCGGCCGACGGCCGCCCACTGGCGCATTCCGCCGTCGGCGTTGCGCACCTGGTCCCAGCCGTTGTTCACCAGGTACGCCACCACCTGCGCCGAGCGCCCGCCGGAGCGGCAGATGACCGCCACGTCCCGGTCTGTGGGCACCTCGGCCATCCGGGCGGGCAACTCCATCATCGGCAGGTGGTGGGCGCCGGGGGCGTGCCCGGCGGCCCACTCGTCATCCTCGCGGACGTCGAGCAGGTAGGTGTCGTCGGCGATCTCGGTCACGGGCACGGTGGGAACCTGGGGTCCGAACACGGTCACCAAGCCTAGAGCCTCGTCCGCCCGGCCGGTCGGGGGCGTGCTGATCCGGGCGGGTCGAATCAAACCTGCAGGTCAGAGGCGGGTCACCCAGCGCGGGTTGGCCTGGGCCCAGCCGGGCATCCGGGCGCCCCGGACCGCGTCGAAGAGAGCGTTACCGCCGGCATCGAGCACGACGTACGAGATGCCGTCGATGGTCTGCGGGTGGGAGGGCACCTGGACACCCGTCAGCGCGTCCGGGGGGAGGTCCCGGAGGGTGAGCAGCAGGTCCTCCAGGGGCACCCCGTTGGTGTCGACGGTCAGCGACGCGCCGACCGCCCGGATGAGCCGGTCGAGCCGCACCGGATCGCGGCGCAGGTTCGTCTCGCCGGCCCGGTCCAGCATCGCCCGCAGGAGCTGCTGCTGGTGGCGCTGCCGGTCGTAGTCGCCGCCGGGCAGGTCGTAGCGCTGGCGGACGTAGTCCAGCGCGCGGGCGCCGCCCATCTGCTGGCAGCCGGGGCTGAACAGGGCCCCGGTGTGGATCGAGCGGACCTCGGTGTCGACACACATGCGTACCCCGCCGAGCAGGTCGATCACCTGGCGCAGCCCGGCGAAGTCGATCAGGGCGGCCCCGTCGAAGCGCAGGCCGGTGAGCCGGGTGAGGGTGGCCGAGAGGAGCTGGACGCCGGAGTCACCGCCGCCGCCGTGCTCGAAAGCCGCGTTGAGCTTGTCGCTGCCGCCGCCGTAGCCGTTCGGCCCGGGCGGGACGGCGACCAGCAGATCGCGGGGGAACGAGACCAGATAGGCGCGTTTCGTGTCGGCCGGCACGTGCACCACCAGGATGGTGTCCGAACGCTGGTCGCCGTCGGTCGCGCCGGGCCGCCGGTCCGAGCCGACGAGGAGGTAGTTGAGCGCGCCGTCGAGGTCCGTCCGGTCGCGCCGGGCGTCCGCGTCGAGCAGCTCTTCCCGGGCCACCGTGCGCTCGTACCGGTGGCCGAGGGCCCTGAGCCCGACCACCGCGCCGACGGCCAGCAGCGCCAGGGCGAGGCCGACCCCGAGCAGGATCCGGCTCCATCGGGGTACGCGTCGACGGGCCGGCCCCTGCCGCCCCCGCCCGATTCCCCCTGACCTGGACGTGACGCCCCCCGTCGCCGTACGTGAATCGTTCTCACGTCAGGCTATGGGGGCGTCGGGTCCGGCGGGCGGGTTTCCCCTGATCAGGCTGCTATTTGCGGGTCGACAGCACGCTCGGATTGGCGTAAACGAACTCGGCCAGCTTGTCGTTCTTGATCGCCTGGAACATCTCCATGGTCTGCGGGCTCAGCGACTCCTTCGTCCCGCTGGCGTTCGCGTGGAACGTGCCGCCGTTGGTCCGCAGCGTGGTCAGGTCGTTCCCGGTGACCCCACGCATCGTGTAGATGAAGTCGATGATCGGCACCCCGCCGGTGTCCAGGACGAACGCCTTGCCGGCCGCCTTGATCAGCCCGTTGAGCTTCACCGGGTTGGTCAGCGTGCCGTTCTCGGTGGCCTTCTTCGCCATCGCCTTGATCAGCTGCTGCTGGTTCTGCTGCCGGTCGTAGTCGCTGTTCGGCAGGCCGTAGCGCTGCCGGGCGTAGTCGAGGGCGGCCCAGCCCTTCATCTCCCGGCAGCCCTTCTTGTGCACCACCGGGGTCATCGGCTTGCCGGTCTTCTTCGCGTCGGCGTTCCACATGGGCTTGCCGTCGACGTACGACATGTGGTGCGACTTGACCTCGTGGCTCACGCAGATCCGCACGGTGCCGAGGGCGTCGATGACGCCCTTGAAGCCGCCGAAGTTGATGATGGCCGCGCCGTCGAAGCTGATCCCCGTCATCCGCTTGATCGTCTGCGCCATCAGCTGCGCGCCGCCCTCCCAGCCGCCGCCGTTGCGGGCGCCCGCCTGGAACGCTGCGTTGATCTTGTCGGTGCCGCCCGGGTAGCCGCTCTCCTTGAACGCCGGGATCGGCGCCTCGGTGTCCCGGGGAATGGAGATCAGGTACGCCTGGTCGTGCGAGGCGGGGATGTGCAGCACGATGATCGTGTCGGCCCGGACGTCGTCGGCGGCCCAGCGCTCGCGGGCGTCCACGCCGAGCAGCAGCATGTCGATCGGGCCGTCCAGGCTCGCGCCGCCCTCGGCGTTGGACTTGCCGGCGTCGCCGAGCAGGTTGCGCTGCGCGATGTTGCCGGTGGCCTGGTTGATGAATGCCTTGCTGCCGGCGATGGCGATCCCGCTGGTCATCATCAGGATCGCGCCGAAGACGACGGTGAGGCGGGCCCACAGGGGGTCCTTGCGGCGCTTCTTCCGCTTGCGGGCGGGGACGTCGGTGGGCGGTCGGCCGCCGCTGCGGGGTTGCGACGGGATGGCCGACGGAACCCGTGCGACCGCGCCGACGGACTCCTGCGACGGAGGGCGACGGCTGGTATGAACCGGCATGCGTGCTCCAGCTCGCGTGATCGGGGGGCGGGACCACTGTACGTACCGCTTCCCGACATGGCGAGTTCGTCGACCGGCTATTCGCAGTTATCTTGGTAGTTGCCTGCGGAATTCACCCGAACGGTCAGTAGAAAATGCCCGGTCGGCGGTAGGTGCCCCGGTGGAATGGGTCCGACCGCCGACCGGCGCTGACATGTGTCGAAGTAACGACCACGTGAATCCGTCTCCGTTACCGGAAACTCGTCACCCGGAGCTGCCCTCCGGCGGGTTGGCCTTCACCCACTCGGCCATCTTGTCCGCTGTCATGGCCTGATACATGGCCAGCGCCTTCTCCCGGTCCGAGACCACCACCGACTCACCGTTGATGGTGTCGCTGCCCGAGTTCGGGCTGGTGACGAAGATCAGGTTCTCCCCGCGCAGGCTGCGGAACTGCACCGCCATGTCGACCAGCGAGAAGCCCTGGTCCACGGTGACCGCGTCCGTCACCGACTGGAGGAACGCGTTGAGCTTCTTCGGGTTGGTCAGCGTGCCCGTGCTGGCCGCCTTGTCCATCAGGGCCTTGAGGAACTCCTGCTGGTGGCGCATGCGCGCGAAGTCGCCGTCGGGGAACTGCTTGCGCTGCCGGATCCAGTCCAGCGCCTCCGCGCCGTTCATGTGCATGGTTCCCTTGGTGAACTTGCGGAACGGCTTGTGGATCGAGGTGATCGACCGCTCCACCTTCAGGTCGACCCCGCCGAGCGCGTCGGTGACCTGCTTGAACCCGGCGAAGTCGATCGCCATCACGTTGTCGATGCGGACGTCGGTGAAGCACTCCACCGTCTTCACCGCCAGCGGCAGGCCGCCGAACGCGAACGCGGCGTTGATCTTCGCCCGCTGGCCCGAGGCGCAGTCGGCCTGCGCGTTCTCCGGGATCGGCACGTACAGGTCGCGGGGGATCGAAACCAGGTACGCGGACTTGTGGTCGGCCGGGATGTGCATGACGATGATCGTGTCGGCCCGCCACTGGCTCTGCTGGTCCACCGGGGCGTCCGGGTCCCGCGAGTCGCTGCCGACCAGCAGGATGTTCAGCGCCCCGTCCACCGCCTTCGGCGGCCGGCCGCCGGTCAGCTCCGAGAACGGGTCGGTGCGGGCCAGGTCCTGGTTGAGGTTGCGGGTGTAGAACCACGCCCCGGCCCCGCCGAGCAGCGCGAGGACGAGCACCGCCACGCCGGCCACCAGGCCGATCCGGCCCCACCTCGGGCGCGGCCCACGCCCGCCGGACCGCTGGGGAGCGCCCGGACCGCCGGGGCCACCCGGGCCGTCCGAACCGCCGAAGCCGCCGCCCGGGGGCCGGTCGTCGTGGGTGGGATACCACTGGGCCCCGGGCACGCGGGCACGCCCCGAGCCGCCCTGGCCGGGGCCGGGCACCGGGGCACGCCCCGCGCTGCGACGCAGGTGTGGGATCGGTTCGCCGGCGGAAGCGGTCGCTGACATGTACCCGAGGGTACGTAGCCCCGTCGAGTGTCGCCCTCAACCGCAGCCCGGCCGGCGGGCCGCGCCGCGCCGACCCGCTACCCTAGCCGCTCGCGGAAGTGCTCGATCGTGCGTCGGAGGCCGTCTTCGGGCGCCACCGCCGGCTCGTATCCGAGCAGTTCACGGGCGAGGGTGAGGTCGGGGCGGCGCATCTCCGGGTCGTCGGCCGCCCGGGTGACGTACGTCACCTCGGACTCACTCTCGGAGAGTGACACGATCAACTCGGCCAGTTGCCGCATGGTCAGCTCGTGCTCGGTGCCGCAGTTGACCGGGCCGGTCTCGGTCGAGTCGAGCAGCAGCAGGATGCCGCGCACCAGGTCCTCGACGTAACAGATGGACCGGGTCTGGTCGCCGGTGCCGTGCACGGTGATCGGCTCGCCGCGCAGCGCCTGCGAGATGAACGTCGGGATGGCCCGGCCGTCGTCCGGCCGCATCCGCGGGCCGTACGTGTTGAAGATCCGCACGATCGCGGCGTCCAGCCCCCGGTACCGGTGGTAGGCCATCGTGGCCGCCTCGGAGAACCGCTTCGCCTCGTCGTAGACGCTGCGCACGCCGATCGGGTTGACGTTGCCCCAGTACGTCTCGCGCTGCGGGTGCTCCTTCGGGTCCCCGTACGCCTCGGAGGTGGAGGCCATCAGGAACCGGGCGCCGTCGGCGACCGCGCGGTCCAGCAGGTGCAGGGTGCCCACCGACCCGACCCGGAGGATCTCCACCGGCAGCGTGGCGAAGTCGGTGGGACTGGCCGGGGAGGCCATGTGCAGGATCGCGTCGAACCGCTCGGCCAGCGCGGGGTGGTGGGTCGGCAGCCCGTCGGAGATGTCCGCCTCGACCAGCGTGAAGTTCGGCTTGTCGTGCAGGTGGGCCACGTTGTCCTTGGAGCCGGTGACGAAGTTGTCCAGCGCCACCACCGTGCAGCCGCGGGCGACGAGTGTGTCGACCAGGTGCGACGGCACGAAGCCGGCGCCGCCGGTGACGAGGACGCGGTGACCGGGACCGAAGCGCGGGGCAACCTTCATGCCGACCAGCCTATACAGGCACGAGATGTAAGGAAGGGCCCCCTGTTAACGCGAAACGTTGTACAGGGGGCCCCTTTTAACAGCTCGGCCGGTGCGGGGCCGAGCGGGATCGGGTCAGTGCGCGCCGGCGCCGGTGAGGGAGCGCACCTCCAGCTCGGCGTACTTGTCCTCGTCGCTCTCCTTGGAGATCAGCGTGCCGATCCACCCGCACAGGAACCCGAACGGGATCGAGAGGATGCCCGGGTTGGACAGCGGGAACCAGTGCCAGTCGTGGTCCGGGAACATCGACGTCGGCGCCCCGGAGACCACCGGCGAGAAGAACACCAGCAGCACGGCGGCGAGCAGGCCGCCGTAGATCGCCCAGACCGCGCCGGAGGTGTTGAACCGCTTCCAGAACAGGCTGTAGAGGATCGCCGGCAGGTTGCCCGAGGCGGCCACCGCGAACGCGAGCGCCACCAGGAAGGCCACGTTCAGGCTCTGCGCGTAGATCGACAGGGCGATCGAGACCGCGCCGATGACCAGCGCCGAGACCCGGGCCACCCGGACCTCCTGGCGCTCCGACGCCTGCCCGTTCTTGATGACGTTGGCGTAGAAGTCGTGCGCCAGGCTGGACGAGGAGGCCAGGGTGAGCCCGGCGACCACGGCCAGGATGGTGGCGAAGGCGACCGCCGCGATGATCGCCAGCAGGGCCGCGCCGCCGAGGTCGCCGCCGAGGAAGGTGATGCCCAGCTTCTCGGCGAGCTGCGGCGCGGCGGTGTTGCCGGCCTTGTCCTGTGCGGTGATCGCCGGGCCGCCCACGAGGGCCGCCGCGCCGAAGCCGAGGGCCAGGGTGAGCAGGTAGAACGAGCCGATGATGCCGATCGCCCACAGCACGCTCTTGCGGGCCGCCTTGGCGGTCGGCACGGTGTAGAAGCGGATCAGGATGTGCGGCAGGCCCGCCGTGCCGAGCACCAGCGCGATGCCGAGCGAGAGCAGGTCGACCTTGTTGTAGAACGTCTGCGTCGCGTTCCCGGCCACCTCGACGCCGTAGCGCAGGCCCGGTTCGAGGAAGGCGCTGCCCTTGCCGGAGGAGGCGGCGGCGTCGCCGAGCAGCGACGACAGGTTGAACTTGTACTTCGCCAGGACCAGCAGGGTCATCACCAGCGCGCCGGTCATCAGCAGGAACGCCTTGACGATCTGGACGTACGTGGTGCCCTTCATGCCGCCCACGGTGACGTAGACGATCATCAGGGCGCCGACCATGATGATCGTGGCGACCTTAGCGGTGTCGGCGTCCATGCCGAGGAACGTGGTGCCCGGCTTGATGCCCAGCAGCAGCGCCACCAGCGCGCCCGCGCCGACCATCTGGGCCAGCAGGTAGAAGATCGACACGGTGATGGTGGAGACCGCCGCCGCCGTGCGGACCGGCCGCTGACGCATCCGGAACGCCAGCACGTCCGCCATCGTGTACCGGCCCGAGTTGCGCAGCAGTTCGGCGACGAGCAGCAGCGCCACCAGCCAGGCGACCAGGAAGCCGATCGAGTAGAGGAAGCCGTCGTAGCCGTACAGGGCGATGATGCCGGCGATGCCGAGGAACGACGCCGCCGACATGTAGTCGCCGCCGATCGCCATGCCGTTCTGGAAGCCGGAGAAGGACCGGCCACCCGCGTAGAAGTCGGTGGCGGTCTTGGTCTGCCGGCTGGCCCAGATGGTGATGGCCAGGGTCACCGCCACGAACACCAGGAACAGGGTGATGGTGAGGTTGCGGGCGGTGCCGCTGCCCGCCTCAGCCGCGAGGACCGGATACATGGGTCACCTCCCCCATCTCGGCGCGGATCCGGTCGGCGACCGGATCGATCCTGCGGTCGGCGAACCGGGCGTAGAGCCAGGCGATCAGGAACGTCGAGACGAACTGGAGGAGGCCGAAGATCAGGGCGACGTTGATGTTGCTGCCGAACAGCTTCGTGCCCATGAAGTCTCGCGCGTACGCGGAGAGGATCACGTAGAGCGCGTACCAGAGAAAGAACGCGACGGTCATCGGGAAGATGAAGCCGCGCAGGGCGCGACGCAACCCGGCGAACTCGTCCGACCGTTGTACGGCGAGGTACCGGTCCGCCGTGGACGCGGCCGAAGCCGGCGTCTCCGGCTCGGCCGGCGCATCCGGCGGGGGTGTGTCCGTGGACATCTGTGGATCACCACCTTCACAGGCGTAGGGGTTTCGCGCACGGTAGGAACCGCGCCCCCTGCCCGGGAAGACGTGGATCGACGACGGTCTTCACCTGCGCCGAGTGGTCGCCTGCCTGCGCCGAGTGACCCAGGTCACTCCGGTGACCGGTGGCGGCTCGTCGGCCCCCGCGCGTCAGCTCAGCTCGTGGTACCGGCCCCGGTGGTGCAGCAGCGGGACGCTCTCCCCCGTCAGGCTGATGCACTCGATGGTGGCCTCGACGAGCAGCGCCCAGCCGTACTCGCGGGCGGTGTCGAGCCGGCACCCGGCCCAGCCGGCGGCGTCGGCGGGAACCCGGCCGTACTCGGTTTCGGTCCAGGCGCCGGTGGCGAAGAGGCCGCCCGGCGACGGGAACAGGCCGGCGAACCGGTCGGCGAGCTGCCGGTGTGGCGGCCCCAGCGGCGCGACGGCGAACCGCCCCGCCGCCTCGACCGCCGCCCACAGGTCCGACTCCGCGTCGATCAGGCCCAGCAGCCGGTCCGGCTCCCCCTCCGCGACCAGCGTGGAGGACACGGTCAGGCCGGCGGGGCCCGGCGCGGTCCACAGCGTGACCGGCGAGGCGAGCCGGCCCCGCAGCCGCCGCGCCGGGGACCGCTGTCCTGCTGGTACGGCGAACGGGTCGACGTGGTGGATCTCGGCACCCGGCTCTTGATTCACGTGAAACATTGTGACCCGCCCCGCCGGCCGCCATCAGCTCAGGACGGGCGGCGAAGCGTGCGGAGGGCTCCTATCGTGCCGGGTATGAGTCCCGTGACGCCGCAGCAGCTCGCACAGGCCCGCGTCGTGGCCGCCGACGCCGTGCTCCGCAACGAGGTGGACTTCCGGGGCTACCCGCACCGGCACCTCGCCATCGCCGCCCGCCCGCGACTCACCAGCAGCGGCGTCGCCCAGCTCCTGGAGGCCGTCGAATATCTCACCCACTACGGGTGGGAACTGGTCAACGTCAGCTCCTCCGGCAACAGCGGCCTGTTCTACGCGTTCCTGCGCCGCCGCTGAACCGTGTTCAGCGGCGCGGGGTCACGGCCGTCAGCAGCTCGGGGGCCCGCCGGTCCAGCACGTCACCGGCCAGGTACGCGCCGAGCAGCGCTGCGCCCAGCCCGTACGCCAGCCCCAGGGGCGGGGCCAGCCAGAGCCAGGCGTCGCCGAGCAGCGCCGCGGCGACCACCATCGGCACGCTCGCCGCCGCCGTACCGAGCATCGACAGCAGGGTGAGGAAGCTCTTCGCGACCCCGGCCCCGCTGTTCATCGCGAACGGGTTGCTCGTCTCGGGCAGCGAGTACGCCCCCAGCACCGAGACGAAGGCGCTGATCGCCAGCCCCGCCCCGTACGAGGCGAGGAGGCTGCCCGCCATCACGCCCAGCCACGCCGGCCGGCCCAGCAGCATCCCCAGCGCCACCGCGACGACGGCGAGCATCGGCAGGACGTACACCGAGAAGGCGGCCATCCGGGCCCGCAGCTCCAGCCGGCCGGGGACCCCGGCGACCACGTTCGCCGCGTACGCGCTGCCGTCGAAGCCGAACTGGTTGGCCAGGGTCACCGAGGCGAGCAGGCCGACGAAGACCATCGAGATGCTGACCAGCAGCGGGCTGGAGTCGGGGGCGGCGAACTCCAGGCCCTCCCCGGTGGAGAAGCCCGCCCCGCCGAGGTTGACCATCACCGGCACGAAGATGCCGACCACGGCGATCGTGATCAGGTTGGCCCGCCGCCGGGCGTCCCGCCACCAGTAGCGGCACTCCCGGGCCACCAGCGCGCCGAACCGGTCCCGCCGGGCCCAGCCGACCGCCCAGGGAAAGAGCTGCCCGACCGCGCCGGAAGCGGCCCCCGCCGCACCGCCCCCCGCCGCGCCATCGCCGGCCTTCGCCGCGCCATCGCCAGCCTTCGCCGCGCCGCCGCGCGCCCTGATCCGGCCGCCGCCGGCCGCGCCGACCATGGCCGACTCCAGAGACCGGGACCACCACCACAGCAGCGCGCCGATCGTCAGCGCGGTGATCAGCAGCTTCATCGGCACGGCCCAGGCCCGCCCCTCGGCCACGTCGATGCCGACCGTCCACGGCGCGCCGAGCGGGGTCCAGCCGACGACCCGGGCCACTCCGGCGAGCCGGTCCCAGTCGGCCTGCTGCACGGCGGCCAGCACCACGATCTGCAACGGGCCGAGCATGGCGGCGAGCACCGCAAGCAGCACGGCCGCCAGGTCGCGTACCCGACGGGACCGCAACATGGTCGCGAACGCGCTGGTCATCGCCCGGCTGGCCGCGACGCAGAGCAGCAGCCCGGCGACCACCCCGACGGCCGCGACGAGCGCCGCCGCCGCGCCGCCGAGCAGGCCCGAGGTGAGCACCAGCCCGCCGGCCGCGATCAGCGCCGCCACCGCCGGGACGCTGACCAGGGCGGCGGCGAACAGCCCGGTGACCAGGGTGCGCCGGGACAGCGGCAGCAGGGCGAACCGAGCCGGGTCGAGCGTCTCGTCCACCCCGAAGAAGACCAGCGGCAGCAGCAGCCAGCCGAGCACCAGCAGGCCGCCACCGAACGCGGCGGCCATCAGCGCGTACGTCGGCTCGTCGGCCAGCCCGGGGGCGGCGAGCAGGAAGAAGCCGGTGCCGGCGAACCAGAGCCCGGCGATCACGCCGCCCACGAACATGGCGATCCGCCAGCCCTGGCCCCGGAAGTTGTTGCCCATCACCCGCAGCTTCAGCCGGACGAAGTGCCGGGCCGAGACGGGCCGGACCCGCTCGGCGGGCTGTCCGGCGGGGCCGGACACCGGGGCGGTCCCGCCCGGTCCCCGCTGGTCCGGGCCGGTCACCGGGACAGCCACGCCAGCTCCTCGCCGGTGGCGGTGCGCCCGCCGACCACCTCGACGAACACGTCCTCCAGCGAGCGGTCCCCGCGCACCTCGTCGAGCGTGCCGACCCGCTTGATCGTCCCCTCGGCGAGGATCGCGACGTGCGAGCAGAGCCGCTCGACGACCTCCATGACGTGGCTGGAGAAGATGACCGTCCCGCCGCCGACGACGTACCGGTGCAGGATGTCCCGGATCAGGGCCGCCGACACCGGGTCGACCGCCTCGAACGGCTCGTCGAGCACCAGCAGCCGGGGCCCGTGCAGCAGCGCGCAGGCCAGGCCGATCTTCTTCTTCATGCCGGCCGAGTAGTCCACCACCAGGGTCCGGCCGGCGTCGCCGAGGGCGAGCACGTCGAGCAGCTCCGCCGCCCGCTGGTCGACCACCGCCGGGTCCATGCCGCGCAACAGACCGTGGTACGCCAGCAGCTCCGCCCCGCTGAGCCGGTCGAACAGCCGTACGCCGTCGGGCATCACGCCGAGGAGCTGCTTGGCCCGGACCGGGTCGGCCCACACGTCGTGCCCGAGCACCCGGGCGCCCCCCGCGTCGGGGCGCAGCAGCCCGACCGCCATGGACAGGGTGGTGGTCTTGCCGGCCCCGTTCGGGCCGAGCAGCCCGTAGAACGAACCGGCCGGCACGTCGAGGTCGACGCCGGCCACCGCCACCTTGCCGTCGAACCGCTTGGCGAGGCCACGCAGCACGAGGGCGGGGTGCTCATCAGTCATGTACCGACCGTATCCGCCCGCGGCCAGCGACCGCTCCTACCCAGGGACGACCTCCGCCTCCTCCGCGCACAGGCAGACCGGCCTCCGGTGGTGAGAGGGGAGCCCCTCTCTACCGTATGCGTCAAGAAGGGGCCCTTCCTTCAGAGCGGAGCGCCTCGGGGGAGTGCAGGCGCAGCATGGTGCCGGCCACGTCGGCCGGTAGCCGCCGCCGGGACGCCACCGACACCGCGATCATCACCGTGAACGCGAGCGGGACCGTCCACGCCGCCGGCTGCGCGATGAGCGTGGCCGGCCAGCCGGCCAGCGGCGGGCCGAGCACCGTGACCAGCACCGCCCCGATCGCCGCCCCGCCACCGGCCAGCACCCCGGCGGCGGCGCCCACGTCGGTCAGCCCCCGCCACCAGATGCCGAGCACCAGCAGCGGGCAGAAGCTGGACGCGGCGACGGCGAAGGCCAGCCCGACCACCTGGGAGACGTCCATCCCCGAGACGTTCAGCGCGAGCACCGCCGGCACCTCGCCCGCGATGACCGTGGCCAGCCGGAAGCCGCGCACCGAACCGCGCCCCAGCACGTCCGTGGAGATCACCCCGGCGACGCTGGTGAGCAGCCCGGACGAGGTCGACAGGAACGCGGCGAACGCCCCGGCGGCGACCAGCGCGGCGAGCAGCCGGCCGGTGGTGGAGTCGCCCAGCGCCGCGCCGGGCAGCAGCACCACCACCGCGTCGGTCTGCCCGCTAATCAGCAGCTGCGGGGTGTAGATGCGGCCCAGCACCCCGTAGAGGGTGGGCAGCAGGTAGAACGCGCCGACCAGGGCCAGCACCACCAGCGTGGTGCGCCGGGCCGCCGCGCCGTCGGGGTTGGTGTAGAACCGCACGAGCACGTGCGGCAGCCCCATGGTGCCCAGGAAGGTGGCCAGGATCAGCGAGTACGTGCCGAACAGCCCCCGGTCGTCGTCCCCGGCGGCGCTGGGCAGCAGCCAGTCGGCCGCGTCGGTGGCCGTGCCGGAGACCTGCGGCACCGGGTCGCCGGCCGCGAAGTCGAGGCGGTCGCCGGGGCGTACCTCCCGGATGTCGCCGTCGGGGAGGGTGAGGGTCGCGCGGTGCTCGACCACGACGGTGGTCGCGGTCCGGAACGCCGGCCCGTCGGGCGGGGTCACCGCCGGGCGGGCGTCGGCCTGCCACTGCAACACCAGGAAGATCGCGGGTACGGCGAGCGCGGTCAGCTTCAGCCAGTACTGGAACGCCTGGACGAAGGTGATGGCGCGCATCCCGCCCAGCGCCACGTTCGCGGTGACCACCACCGCCACCACGATCGCCCCGACCGGGTACGCCGCCCCGGTGAGCGTGGCCAGGGTCAGCCCCGCCCCCTGCAACTGCGGCACCAGGTACAACCAGCCGATGAAGATCACGAACGCGGTGGCGAGGGTACGCAGCCGGCGCGAGCCGAGCCGCAGCTCACAGAAGTCCGGCAGGGTGAACGCCCCGGAGCGGCGCAGCGGCGCGGCCACGAACAGCAGCAGGGCCAGGTAGCCGGCGGCGAAGCCGACCGGGTACCAGAGCACGTCCACGCCGTACTTGAGGATCAGCCCGGCCACGCCCAGGAAGCTCGCCGCCGACAGGTACTCCCCGCCGATCGCGGCGGCGTTCCAGGTCGGGCTGACCGAGCGGGAGGCGACCAGGAAGTCGGAGGTGGTCCGGGCCAGCCGCAGCCCGTAGAAGCCGATCCCGACGGTGACCAGGGTGACCGCGACGATCGCGGGGACGACGTACCCGTTGCCCATCTCAGCGCTCCGGCCGCTGGACCAGGTCGGTGAAGTCCTGCTCGTTGCGCTCGGCGAGCCACACGTACGCCCACCCGACGGCGATGAGGAACGGGAAGGAGACCAGCCCCAGCAGCAGCCAGGGCAGGTTCACCCCGAACACGGTTACCCGGCCCACCGAGGGCGCGATGGCGAACAGCCAGGGCAGGCCGCCCAGGCCGATCAGCACCACCAGGCTCAGCCGCAGCGCCAGCGCGAGCTGGGCCCGCACCAGGCCCCGGACCAGCGCCTCGCCGACGAGGGTCTGCTGGGCCAGTTCGGCGCGGGCCCGGTCGGCGTCGGGCTCCCGGCGGGACACCTCGGCCAGCACGATCCGGGTCCGGCCGGGCGCGGTCGCCCGGGGCGCTGGCACGGGGTCGTCGGGTGCGGCCACCCCGGCAGTCTCGCCCGATCGGTGGGAATGTCAAGGCCGGTAGGCAGGACCAGGACGGGCGAGGCATCCGCGCACCACCCGCAGGGTTGCTTCGGCGGCGGTCATGCCGCGTCGGCGTGGCCTTCGGTGGTGCGGGTGGTGACGATGCGGCGGAGGACGTCGAGGGCGTGTTCGGCCTCGTCGCGGCTGACCGGTGCGGTGTGGGCGGTCACGTAACTGGTCAGGGCGTCGCGGATGATGTCGGATCGGCGGGTCTCGGCGTGCTCGGCGAGGTGGTCGAGCTGTTCCACGAGCGCGACGGGCAGGCGGGTGCTGACCAGCATCATGGGTGTCGCAGGTGCGACGCCGGACGCTGGCGCTGCGGTCATGGACCTGATGACCGGTGTCAGGCTGTCGGTGCTCTGGAACCACGCGACGACCTCGTCCTTGGTCATCTGGTCGAAGTCCGGCTCGGTCACAGGACTCGCCTCCTCCACTCGTCGAGGTCTGCGCCCTGAAGGGCACGGGCCCCGAGGATCTTGTATGTCTGGGTGCCGCCGATGCGGTCGCACAGCGCGGCGATGACGCGGCCACTGTCGGCCAGACCCATGACGATGAGCAGCAGGTCCCCGACGGCGCGTTCGTAGCGCAGGCCCGGAGGGGCGTACAGCGCCTGGGTCGTCTCGTCCAGGCCGACGCCGTTGCGGCGAGCGTTGTCCAGGCCCTCGTCGGTCCACACGTACTCGCGCTGCGACACCCCGAAACCGTAACACGTCGTAATACGTTGCGTTGTGAACAACCTGTGGAGAACTCTCCACACCTGTGGATAACCCTGTGGGTAACCGGTGGACGAGCGCTGTGGACAACCGGCCGGTCAGCGGTTCCAGTCCTGCTTGGCGGCGCGGACCAGCTTGTCCTTCAGCTCCCGGGTGTGCCGGCGGCTCACCGGCAGCTCCGTCGAGTCGATCACCACCACGTACCCGGAGTTGACCAGCCGCAGTTCGGCGATGAGCTTGAGCTGCACCAGGTACGACCGGTGGATGCGGACGAACCCGGCGTCGGCCCAGCGCTCGGCGAGGGTGGCCAGCGAGACCCGCACCAGGTGCGAGCCGTCGGCGGTGTGCAGCCGGGCGTAGTCGCCCTGCGCCTCCACCCAACGCACCGCCGAGCGGGGCAGCATCCGCGTCGTGCCGGCCAGCTCGATCGGGATCGTCGGGTCCTCCTCCGCGCGGGCCAGCGCCGCCGGGTGCGCGGCGACCACCCGGGAGCCGATCACCCGGCGCAGCGACTCGGCCAGCCGCTCCGAGCGCACCGGCTTGCGCACGTAGTCCGTCGCGCCCAGGTCGAAGGCGTCCACCGCCCCGTCGTCGTACGCGGTGACGAAGACGATCGCCGGGGGCCGGGCGAACCGGCGCAGCACCCGGGCCAGCTCCATCCCGTCCAGGCCGGGCATCCGGATGTCCAGGAACACCACGTCCACGTCGGCGTCGCGGAGCACCCGCAGCGCCTCGGTGGCGTCGCCCGCCGTGTGTAGCCGGGCCACCCGGGGGTCGGCCCGCAGGTGGTACGCCAGCTCGTCCAGCGCCGGCGGCTCGTCGTCGACCGCGAGCACCCGCAGGAAGCCGGGGGAGGTCACGAGGCGACCCGCACGCCGGGGTGGAACTTCGGCACCCGCATGCTCACCTTCGTACCGGAGCCGAGGCCCGTCTCGACGACCAGGCCGAACCGGTCCCCGAAGGCCGAGCGGAGCCGCTCGTCGACGTTCGACAGGCCGACGTGCTGGCCCGGGTCGTCGGCGGGGTCGCTGCCGGCCCCGGCCAGCTCGGCGATGCCGGCGGTCAGTGTCGTCGGGTCCATGCCCACTCCGTCGTCCTCCACCGTGATGTGGCATTCGGCGCCCGCGTCGCGGGCCTCGATGCTCACCATGCCGGTGCCGGGCTTGCGGGACAACCCGTGCCGGACGGCGTTCTCCACCAGCGGCTGGAGGCACAGGAACGGCAGGGTCACCGGCAGCACCTCCGGGGCGATCTGCAACCGCACCTGGAGCCGGTCGCCGAACCGGGCCCGCTCGATGGTGAGGTACCGGTCGATCGAGCGCAGCTCCTCCGCGAGGGTGGTGAACTCGCCGTGCGCCCGGAAGGAGTAGCGGGTGAACTCGGCGAACTCCAGGATCAGCTCCCGGGCCCGCTCCGGGTCGGTTCGCACGAACGAGCCGATGGCGGTCAGCGCGTTGTAGATGAAGTGGGGGCTGATCTGGGCGCGCAGCGCGCGTACCTCGGCGCGGGCCAGCCGCTCCCGGGAGGCGTCCAGCTCGGCCAGGGCGAGCTGGTTGCCGGCCCAGTGCGCGGTCTCCAGGGTGGCCTGCACCAGCCCCGGGGCGGGCGGGCCGTCGGCGACGGCGATGAGCGCCCCGACCACCCGGCCGTCGGCGCGCAGCGGCGCGACCACCGCGCCCCGCACCGGGCAGTCGACCCGGTCGCAGTGCAGCTCCGCCTCCCCCAGCACCGTCGACCGCCCGCCGAGCACCGCCCGCCGGGCCGCCGCGACGAGCTGGTCGGCGTGGTGCGTCCCGCGCCCGTCGAGGGCGAGCAGCGCGTCCCGGTCCGTCAGGGCCAGCCCAGCCGCGCCGACGAGGGCCCGCAGATGGCGTACGGCCTTCGCCGCGCCCGCGGCGCTCAGGCCGCCCCGCAGCGGCTCGGCGGCCAGCCCCGCCGTGTGCAGCACCTCGTACGTGGCCCGCTGGGTGGCGGTGGCGATGCCCCGGCGGGCGCGCAGCCGGACCACCGCGTACAGGGCCGCGCCCAGCGCGGTGACCAGGGAGACGACGCCGAGCACGGCGGAGAGGTTGCCAGCCACCCCGCGATCCTGACCGCTGCCGCCGCCCCGCGCCAGCCCCGCGCTAGTACGCGCCCTTGCGGGCCAGCACCACGCCCACCGTGCGCCACAGGATGCTCAGGTCGTACGCCAGCGACCAGTTGTCGACGTAGTAGAGGTCGAGGCGGACCGCCTCGTCCCAGGACAGGTCGGAGCGGCCGGAGACCTGCCACAGCCCCGTCATGCCGGGCCGCACCAGCAGCCGGCGGCGCACGTCGCCGAGGAAGTCACCGTCGTCGGCGGGCAGCGGACGCGGCCCCACCAGCGACATCTCGCCCCACAGCACGTTGATCAACTGGGGCAGCTCGTCGAGCGAGGAGGCCCGCAGGAAGCGGCCCACCGGGAAGACCCGGGGGTCGTGCTTCATCTTGAACAGCATGCCGTCGGTCTCGTTCTGGTCGACCAGGCCCGCGAGGCGGTCCTCCGCGTCGACGTACATGGTGCGGAACTTCCACACCCGGAACGTGCGGCCCTCGTGGCCGACCCGGGGCTGGCGGAAGAAGACCGGGCCGGGGTCGGAGAGCCGGATCGCCGCCCCGATCGCCAGGAACACCGGGATGAGCAGGAACAGGCCGAGGCCGGCGGCGACCCGGTCCATCAGGTTCTTGACCAGCAGCGCCGGGCCCGACAGGGTCGGCTCCTCGACGTGCAGCAGCGGCAGCCCCTCGATGGGGCGGATGTGCACCCGGGGGCCGGCGATGTCGGTGAGCTGCGGGGCCACCACCAGGTCGACGCCGGAGCCCTCCAGCTGCCAGGCCAGCCGGCGCAGCTCGCCCGGCTCGGCGCTGGCGGAGCCGCAGACCGCGATCGTGTCGCCGCCGACCTCCCGCACCAGGGCGAGGACGTCGCGTCCCGCGTACACCGGGACGGGGGTCTGGATGCCCCGGGCCGCCGCGTAGCCGTCGGTGATGTGGATGGCCACCGGGACCAGCCCGGCGCTCGGGTTGCGGGTGACCGCGGTGTAGACCTCCAGGCACTCCGGCAGCGTGCCGACGAGCACCATCCGGTGCCCGGCGTGACCGGCCCGGCGGCGGACGGCGTGCAGCGTGGACCGGGCCAGGATGCGGCCGAACAGGATCAGCACCAACGCCCCGAGCAGGGCGAAACCGACCGTGTAGCGGGACAGGTCGGTCTTGGTGGCGAACGCGATGAACGAGACGGTGGCCGCCACCGCCACCCCGGCCCGGATCACCCGCTTGTATTCGTCCGGCCCGAGCCCCATGTACCGCCGGTCGTAGGCCCGGTTGCCCCACAGGCTGACCAGCCAGCCGAAGGGCAGCAGCAGGAACGCGACCGTGTAGAACCAGGTCGGGTCCGCCTGGGCGTTGTAGAAACCGGCCCGGGCCTGGCCGAACGCCTCCTGCGCGATCCAGTCGGCCAGCACCACGGCGGTGAAGTCGATCAGCAGCAGGGCGGCCGTGTAGGGGCGGTGCCAACGGGAGACGCGCCGACGGGCCCTCGCCCACGCCGACCGGGGGACACCGTTGTGCGAAGGCGGTGTCGGCGGCTGGATCTCGAAGCTGTCGACGTGCCGCACGAGTTGGCTCCGGCCTGTGTTGGTTACCGGGCGCTGGAGGCTAGTCGTCACCTCACCCATGTCCTCCCGCAAGACGCGCGCCGCTCACTCGCAGTGAGGGCCCGGGTCGCCCACCGTTCAGTTTCCCACGCGGGGCCCACACCGGACGTCGACCCGAGGGACTTCGCGCCCAGTGCGCCGCGTGGGATCCGGCCGGCTCCACCTCAGGTGCGAAAAGCCGGGGACCGGGCCACTATACCGATGGACGACGGACCGGGTAGAGGCGCGGACCGGGATGATCGGCGCTCCGGAGGCGATTCCACTCCGTAACCCCCGAGTGTCGTCACTCACCGTACGATTCGCGACAACCTTCGGTCAGCGAGCGGCTTGCCGCCGGTCTGACAGGTCGGGCAATATTGCAGGCTCGAATCGGCGAAACTGACCTCCCGGACCGTATCGCCGCAGATGGGACAGGGCAGGCCGGTCCGGGCGTGCACGGCCAGCCCCGAACGCTTCTCGGCCTTCAGTTCCGCCGCCCGGTGTCCCAGTGAGCGGGACACCGCGTCGCCCAGCACCCGTCGGACCGCCTCGTGCAGGGCGGCGACCTGATCGTCGGTGAGCCGGTCGGTGAGCGCGAACGGCGACAGCCGCGCCGCGTGCAGGATCTCGTCGGAGTACGCGTTGCCGACGCCGGCCAGCACCGCCTGGTCCGTCAGCACCCCCTTGACCTGGCCCCGCCGGCTGCGGAGGCGCTCGGTGAACGTGGGCAGGTCGGCGGCGAGCGCGTCCGGGCCGAGCTTCGCCACCCCGGGCACCGTCGTCGGGTCGGCGACCAGGTAGGCGGCCAGCTTCTTCTGGGTGCCCGCCTCGGTCAGGTCGAAGCCGGAGCCGTCGTCGAGCCGTACCCGCACCGCGATCGGCCCCTTGCCGGGGCGCAGCGGCGCGGCCGACGGGAACGACTCCCGGTAGTGCAGCCAGCCCGCGCGGGCCAGGTGCACCACGAGGTGCAGGTCGCCGTCGAAGACGACGTCGAGGAACTTGCCGTGCCGCCGCGCGTCGGTCACGGTGCGCCCCGACACGGCGGCGGGCGCCGGGTCGTACGTCTTCAGGGCGCTGATCGCGGCGACCTCGACCCGGTCGACGCGCCGGGACACGGCGCGCTCCCGCAGGTAGCCGGCGAGCGCTTCCACCTCGGGAAGTTCGGGCATGCTGCAACGGTAGCCTTCGTACCCGTGAGAATCGTGGTGGCGCACAACCGGTACCGGGAAGCCCAGCCGTCCGGCGAGAACACCATCGTCGACGCGGAGATCGACCAGCTCCGCGCGGCCGGGGTGGAGGTGCTGCCGTTCCTGCGCAGCTCCGACGAGATCCCGAGCCTGCCGAAGACGGCCAAGGCGCTGCTGCCGATCTCCCCGATCTACGCCCCCCGGGCCCAGCAGGAGCTGAGCCGGCTGATCACCGAGCACCGGCCCGACGTGCTGCACCTGCACAACCCGTACCCCCTGCTCTCGCCCTGGGTGGTGCGGACCGCGCACAAGCACAATGTGCCGGTGGTGCAGACGGTGCACAACTACCGGCAGGTCTGCTCCTCCGGGCTCTACTTCCGCGACGGGGCGATCTGCCAGGACTGCCGGGGCAGGGCGCTGGGCGTGCCGGCGATCGTGCACCGCTGCTACCGGGGGTCGCGGGCGCAGAGCGCCCTGATGGCCACCACCCTGGCCGTGCACCGGGGCACCTGGCACTCGGTGGACCGGTTCATCGCCCTCACCAGCGCCGTCGCCGACCACCTGCGCGACTACGGGGTGCCGGCGGAGCGGATCGTGGTGAAGCCGAACGGCATCCCCGACCCGGGCACGCCCGCGCCGCTGGGCGACGGCTTCCTCTACATGGCGCGGCTGTCGCCGGAGAAGGGGCTGGGGCTGCTGCTGGACGCCTGGCGGCGGCACCCGGACGGCTCCCTCGGCCCGCTGCGCATCGCCGGGGACGGTGAGCTGCGCCCGCTGGCCGAGGCCGCCGCCGCCGAGCGCGCCGACGTGACCTATCTCGGGCCGCTGGACCGCGCCGGGGTGCGGGCGGCGATCGAGGCCAGCGCGGTGATCATCGCCGCGTCCACCTGGCACGACGTGCTGCCCACGGTGATCCTGGAGGCGCTGGCCAGCGGGCGGCCGGTGCTCGGCACCGCTCTCGGCGGCATCCCGTACCTGGTGGGCATGGACGACCCCGCCGGCCCGGTCGGCTGGGTGGTGGCCCCGGAGCCGGCCGCGCTGGCCGCCGCGCTGCCGGTCGCCCGCGACGGCGCGGCGGCGCTGGCCGCCCCGGCGCGGCTGCGCTACGAGCGCACGTTCCACCCCGACGTGGTCACCAAGCGGCTCATCGACGTGTACGCCTCGCTGGCTCGCTGAATTCTCTGGGTCTACGAGGCCAGCCGCTCGCGTGCGTGGTGGCGGGGGCCGGTCGGCTCGACGGCGCGCACGGGCCTGTCGATCTCGGCCTTGTTGATCTCGGCCCACACGGCGTCGAGGGAGAGGCCGAGGACGTCGGCGATCGCCGCGATGGTCGGGAAGGCGGGGGTGGCCACGCGGCCTGACTCGATCTTGCGCAGGGTCTCCGGTGAGACGCGCGCGTCGAGCGCGGTCTGGAGCATCGAGCGGTCCCCCCTGGCGTGGCGCAACAGCGCGCCGAGGCGCTGCCCGCGCTCGACCTCTTCGGGGGTGAGCGGCAACCTGACCATGGACCGATTCTAGTACCGGGATAATATGGCCGGGATAGTTATTGGTGACCCGAGGGAGGCGTCGCATGATCGAGATCCTGAGCCCCACCCAACTGCCCCGGGCGCGGGAGGCGGGCGCCCTCGTCGCCGACATCCTCCAGACGCTCAAGGGCCGCTGCGAGGTGGGCACCAACCTCCTTGACGTCGACCGGTGGGCCCAGGCCATGATCGTCGAGGCGGGGGCAGTGTCCTGCTACGTCGACTACGAGCCGTCCTTCGGGCGCGGGCCGTTCGGCCACTACATCTGCACGTCCGTCAACGACGCCGTGCTGCACGGGCTGCCCCACGACTACGCGCTCGCCGACGGCGACCTGCTCTCCCTCGACCTCGCCGTCTCCGTGGGCGGCGTCGTCGCCGACTCCGCCATCAGCTTCGTCGTGGGCGACGCCAAGTCTCCGCAGAGCGTCGAGCTGATCGGCGCGACCGAACGCGCGCTCGCCGCCGGCATCGCCGCCGCCGGGCCCGGGGCGCGCATCGGCGACATCTCCCACGCCATCGGCACGACGCTCAGCGCGGCGGGATACCAGGTCAACACCCAGTTCGGCGGGCACGGCGTCGGGTCGACGATGCACCAGGACCCGCACGTGTCCAACACGGGGCGGCCCGGCCGGGGCTACAAGCTGCGCCCCGGGCTGCTGCTGGCCCTGGAGCCGTGGGTCATGGCGGACACCGCCGAGCTGGTCACCGACGAAGACGGGTGGACGCTGCGCAGCGCGACGGGCTGCCGGACGGCACACAGCGAGCACACGATCGCCATCACCGATGAGGGAGCCGAGATCCTCACCCTGCCGAGGCAGCCGCAGTCGTGACGCCGCAGCCGGTGAGCGCCGTGTTGCTGTCGGGGCCTGGGCCGGGGACGCTCGGCAGGTACGCGTCCCTGGTGACCAAGGGGGTGATCCGCCTCAAGGCGACCACCACGAGTGACCTCGACCGGCTGCCCCGCTATGACGTGCCGCCAGGGGTGTCGCCCCTCGGCCTGCTGCTGGCCGGCCGCGAGGACGACGAGCGGTGATCTACCGCGACTCGCCTGCCTTGATCACGCTGCTCTCCGGCTGTTCCCGCCATTCAGTGGTTAGATCTTGGAAGATTCCGGCCCCTGGAGGGGCCATTTGATTCCAAGATCCGTGCCTGCGCCTACCATCGGCGGTCGTCCGCTGCCCTGAGTTCGGTGTCGGTCGCGGGGGCGATGCCTGTGGGGCGGGGAGCCTGCTCACCGCCGTAGTAGGCCCGGATCTGCTCCGCCGCCTGGTCTTCCGCCGCGTGGCGGGCGGAGGCGGCGTCGATGACGTTGCGGGCGGCGGTCGCCACGCGGCAGTCCGGAATCCGGCACACCCGGCAGTGGCCGTCCGGCCCGGCCCGGTGGTCGCGGAGGACCGCCCTGGCGGTGAGGATCAGCCGGTTGCGGATCTGCGCCAGCGACAGGAACGGCCCGGTCATGCTCAGGTCACCCCGAGGGCGACGGCAAGCTGGACGATCGTGGCCGGGGCGTGCGGGTCGCGGGCCACCTGGGCGAGCACCTCCCGGGCGGCCGGCCGGTGGCGTACCTCGGCGGGTGCCAGCCGGTCGGCGTCGAGCAGCACGCGGCCCGCGCGGGCCGGGTCGTCGGCCTGGACGTAGGCGCGGGCCGCGTCGACCAGGTGCGCCGCCCGGTGTTCCAGCGGCAGCCACCGCCAGCCGTCCCGCCTGGTCGTCTTCTCGTGCCAGGCGACTGCCTCGCCCGCGTCGCCCAGGTCGAGGGCCGCAGCGGCGCGGGCCAGGTCCACGGCCGTCGGCCCGAACGCGGTCCGGTGATGGTCGTGGCCGTCGCCCACCCGGGCGGCCATGCCGGCGGCCTCGTCGAGCAGCTCGATCGTGGCGCGGTCGTCGCCCCGGCGGGCCGCCGACAGGGCGGCCTGCACCAGCAAGGTCCCGCACAACGACAACACGCCGGGGGCACCGTCCGCCGGGTCGGCCGGCGCGATCCGGTACGCAGCAGCCAGCGCCGCCGACTGCGCCGCCCGCGCCCGCCCCGCCGCGCGGAACACCTGGCCGAGCTGCACCGCAGCGGCGGCCACCAGCACGGGATCACCGGTCGCGGCGGCCATCGCCCGGTCTGCGGCCAGCCAGCCCAGCTCGACCTCGCCGAGCTTCACCAGCAGCGACGCGGTGAGCCGGTACACGTCCACCAGCGGCGGCCGGCCCCACCCGGGATCCTCGGCGGCGGCCCGCTGCACGCCGGCCAGCAGGCCCGGCACGGCGGCGATCACCTGCGGATACCGGGCATGTTGGAACGTCACCCACGCATGCTCGACATCCCGGGCCAACCGGTCCGCCGGCACGGCACCGTGGCGGGCCGACGGCCGACCCAAAGCGATCTCGTACGTCGACAGGGCCTCCCGGACCCGCTCCACCCCCTCGACCCGCTCGGCCGTCGCAGCGGGCTGAGCGTCCCGGCCGAGCAGCACGGCGGTGTCGATCCGCAGGACGGCGGCGATGTCCCGCAACGTCGACACCTTGTCGAGTGACCGGACACCCCGCTCGACCTTGTCGACCCACGACTTCGACCTGCCGAGCCGATCGGCGAACACCTGCTGCGACAACCTCCGCCGCCCCCGCCAGTACGCCACCCGCCGCCCGACCGGCAGCAGCTCAGGGCTGTTCACGCTGCCACCGCCGGTCCGGCTTCGCCCGGGTGCTCTCCTCGGCCGGTATCCGCTCCGCCTCGGCCTGGGCGAGGATCCGCTGCCGGGCGGCCTCCTGCTCGGCCGCCTGGATCTGCTCGCCCCGGCCCGCACGCTCGGGCTTCCGCCGCCCCGTCACGACCAGCGTCCCGCGCGGTGCTCCCCGGCGAGGGTCAGCAACGGCCGTTCCGGCAGGTAGGGCACCCGTGCCACACCGATGGCCCGGTATGTCGCTGGCCGCTTCGGATGGGTCTTCGGTGGGCCGAGGCGGTCGAGCGGGTTCGTGCGGCGGTGCTTGAACGGCCAGAGCCGGCGCAGCAGACCGGGGTGAGTCGGGTTCTTCGCATGCCGAGCCATGAGCCCTCCCGAAAGACCTTCTGGTTCCTCAATTTAGGAGTTCAGAAAAGCAGGCTAGCGAGCCGATCCTGATTTGGGAACTCACGGCGTGTCGCCGGATCGGCGGTCGGAGGGGCGGGATACTCGCCGGATGGTCACCCCGACGATCCAGCGGCGTCGCCTCGGCAACGCCCTCAAGCGCGCCCGCGAGGCGGCAGGCAAGACCCAGGAAGAGGCCGCCGAGGTCATCGACTCGGCGTCGAGCAAGGTCAGTCGGCTGGAGCTGGGCCAGTCCGGCATTCGGCTGACCGACTTGAAGCTGCTGCTCGACTTCTACGGCGTGACTGGCGAGGAAGCCGAGCCGCTGCGGGAACTCGCTCGCGCCGGACGCCAGCGGGGGCGGTGGAGCGGCTACCGGAACGTCGTACCGGACTGGTTCCGGCAGTATCTCGACCTGGAGGCCGACGCGGCGGAGATCCGCTGGTACCAGTCCGAGGTCATCCCCGGCATCCTCCAGATCGAGCCCTACATTCGGGCGATCATCGAAGGGGACGATGTAGAGCAGCAGACCGCAGTGCGCCTCGAACGACAAAAGGTGATCGATCGCCCGGACGGGCCGGAGCTGAACTTCATCCTCAGCGAGTCGGCGCTGCGGCGCAACCTCGGCGACCGGGCGGCAATGCGGGAGCAGTTGGCCCATATCGCCGCTGTCGCCAGCCGCCCGAACGTGACAATCCAGGTCTTTCCACTGGATGCCGAGACGTATGTGACATCCTCCTACAACTTCATCATCCTCCGGTTCGGGGAGGAGGTCGCCTCGGACGTCGTCTACCTGGAGACGTTCACGGACGCGGATTACCTCGACAGCCCCGAGGCGCTCCGGTCCTACAATCGGCTCTGGGGTCGTCTCCAGGCTGCGGCCCTGGGGCCGGCGGAGTCCCGGAAGCTCATTCTGCGGATCGCCGACGAGATGAAGTAGAGGCTGACATGTCGAACCCGGACCTCACCGGCGCGGTGTGGCGCAAGTCCACCCGCAGTGACTCCAACGGCGGCGCGTGTGTCGAGGTGGCGGACCTCCGCGACGGGGTGGCCGTCCGAGACAGCAAGGACAAGTTCGGCCCGACGCTGGCCTTCGACGCCCACGGCTGGCGCACGTTCATTGACTCCCTCAAGACCAACTAGCGTCGCCTCTCAAGCCGACGAGACCGCAAGCGCCCCGGCTCCCTTCTTCGGAGCCGGGGCCCGTCGCTTTCCTGGCCTGCACTCTCCGTGTGCGCGCCGATCTGGCGGCGACTGCGTCGAGGTCGCCGACAACCTGCCCGACGTGGTGGCCGTGCGGGACAGCAAGGACCGGGCCGGCGCGACGCTCATCTTCGCGCCCGCCGCCTGGCGGGGCTTCGTCGAGCTGGCGAAGCGCGCCGGCTGACCCGGCCGCCCCGGCCCAGGTCGGCGCGTCATGTCGGCGACATGGGGGTATCCCGGCCGCCGGATACCCCCATGCCGCCGACATCGAGTCGATCATGGACGCGCCCGCAACTGCAAGATCGCTGCGGGGGCGGGCAGGTGGACCGCGAATCGGTGGCGTGCGGCGGGTGTGAACAGCGTCGGGCTGCTACTCGTTCCAGTTGACACTCCAGTAGGCGGTGACCTTTCGAAGGTCACCGCCGTATCTGCTCGCGCCATCCCGCTTCCAGCCGCAGCCGATCAGGCGTATCGACACGGCCCGCTGCTGGGGGTAGCCGAAGACGATCGCATGCTCGACAGTCTGACCGAGCAGGCACGTCTCATCCTGGGGCGGATCGGTCGGCAGGCCGTTCAGGTACGCCGAAAGCTCATCGACGCGCGAGGTGGCTTTCCTGTTGGCGTCCAGCCGTAGCGGGATCGTGCCGTCGTGCCGGTAGGTGCAGAGGAGCACCTCGGTAGCCCCTGTCGGCACCAGATCAGCCGTGCCGCCGGACGGCGAAGAGCGCTCGTCCCAGGCGTCCGGACAGCGGGCGGGGCCAGCCTCGGTGTTGTCCATCGATGCCGCCCGGGTCTGCGCGCGTGCAGGCTCCTCCTGGCCACCACGCAGCAGAGTGGAGGCCGCGCCGAGGCGACCCACGGCCAGGACCGCCGCGGCTATCGCGAGACGCCGTCGCCTCAGCGGAGGACCTGCATTGTCGACCGTCCGCGCCACCGACAACTACCCTTCACCGGTGATCGTGAGGTTTCACGGCCCACCGAACGAGATGCCCCCGTGGATGTCGCGGGCCTGCACCACGGGCCCGCTGACGTTGCCCGAGATGGAGTTCGTCACGCTGTCCGGGCCCACTGCGACGGCAGCGTTGGCCTGCTCCCATCGGGTCTGAAACTCTGCACCGAACGCCGGGTCGCGTCGCGCCTCGTAGTCCAGCAGTTGGGCAAGGGCACGCGCGGTGTCCTGCGACGGCTGGCGGAGCGCGCCCTCGATGACCTCCCGGGCCTCGGGTTCGCGCCGGAATCGGTCGCGCAGGAAGTCGACCAGCGCGGACACTGCCAGCCGGCCGCCCTGGGCGAGCTCGGTGGTCGTCCACGCGACGAGCGTTGTCGCCGCGGTGACCATGACCGGGTCCACCGTCGGTCCACCTCCAAGAGCCGGCTCCGGCCGACACGTGGACCAGCCGGGATCGATGCGGCCCAGCATCGATCACCCAGAGTGCTCGGGGCAGTGCGCAGAGAGTGGAGTCGATATAATGCAGCGATCTTGTCCCCCATCGATGGGAGAGAGCATGAACCAGAAGGTCATGGCCGTGTTTGGTGGCGCCGCGCTCGCGGTCGGCGTCATCTCGACGGTCGCCGCGCCTGCGGCAGCCAAGGTGTGTACCGACGAGATGTCCGCCTGCACGCTCTTCTACGACAACTACGGCGGTGTCACCATCCAGGACACGGCCTGCGACTCCACGGGCGTCTACGGTGAGTACCGTCGTACCCAGCAGAGCGGCACGACGCAGACGGTGAACAACTACCAGGGCTGCAACACGTCGGTGAACACCGGCTCCGACACCGGCAACTACGTCTACAGGCACAGGGCTGCGGCCAACTACACCGGTCCGGACTCCTACTCCGGCTGGGAGTGGAAGCCGTAACAGGACGGGACGCGCCCCGCGCGGGCCGACGCTTCGTCGGCCCGCGCTCTCTTCCCTCCGATGCCCAGTTGAGTGATGGGATTCGAATGACGACAGGCGCACCTGCCGAGATGGCTCTGACGGCACGAGGACTCCGCTACGAGGTGGCGGGACGCACCCTGCTCGCTGACGCGGACCTCACGGTGGCCCCCGGGCAGTCGGTGGCGATAACCGGGCCTAGCGGCAGCGGCAAGACAAGCCTGGTGCTGTGTCTGGCCGGGCTCCTGCCCGTGACGCAGGGACGTATCCACATTTCGGGCACTGAGTTGACCGGGTTGGGTGCAGGGGATCGCGCGGCGCTGCGACTGTCACGCATCGGAGTGGTGTACCAGTTCGGGGAACTGTTGCCAGAACTCGCGCCGGTCGAGAACGTCGCCCTGCCCGCGCTTCTGGCCGGGGTCAACACGGCGGAGGCATACGAGCGGGCGGGAAAACTGCTTGCGGACTTGGGCGTGGCAGATCTCGCGGAAGCCCAGACCGCGACACTGTCCGGCGGAGAACGCCAACGGGTGGCGGTCGCCCGAGCGCTGGTGACGCGACCTGCGGTGGTGCTCGCCGACGAGCCCACGGGCGCGCTTGACGAGACAGCAACGGACCTTGTCGCTGATCTTCTCTATGCGCTGCCGAGCAAGTACGGCTGCGCCTTGGTGGTGGTCACGCACAATCTTCAGGTGGCCGGCCGCGCTGATGCCGCCGTCGTTCTACAGGGTGGGGCGCTGGTGCCAGTGACGGTCGCAGCATGAGGCACCCGGGACCCACGGCGATGCTCGCTGTCCTGGGCCATCGCAGCAGCCGTGACGGTGGGGTGACGGCCCTGACCCACCGGGTCGCCCTGGCGGCGGCGACGGTAGTCGCGCTGCTGAGCGGATGGCTGTTCATCGCCGCCGATGCGGTGTTTACCGCTCGCGACGCTCGTATCGTCTCCCGGGAACCAGTGTTCCTCGACCGCGCCGATACCAGGCCCCCGATGGCGAAGTGGGCCGAACGAGGGGACTTCTTCCGCGACAGCCAGTTCATCGTCATCAACATCGTTCCGCAACGCCCCGACGCACCCCCGCCACCAGGACTGCCGCGTTGGCCGGCCTCCGGGGAAGCCTTCCTTTCGCCAGCGCTGCTGGCCGCCGACACCGACGGGGAGCTTCAACAGCGCTACGGTCGCCTCGTCGGCGAGATTGGCGCCGACGGGCTCGCTGAGCCCGCCGAGTGGCTGGTGTACCTGCAACCTGCCGATGCCGCGTGGCTGGATCGCTCCAGCGCCGAGACCCGCATCAGCGGCTTCGGTAATCCGCAGGTCACCGCGCTGACCTACCGCACCGCCGGCCTATCCGGCCGCACCGCCCAGGACATGTACCTGCTCATGCTGCTCGTCATCGGCGTACCGACCCTGGTGCTGATAGCCGTCGCCGTCCGCTCCGGCGCCGAACAGCGCGACCGACGCTTGGCGATGCTCGACGCACTCGGCGCACCGACACGAGCCAAAGCCTGGGTGCTCGCCGGAGAAGCCGCCCTGCCGGTCGCCGCTGGCATCCTCCTCGGCGCTATCACCGCAGCGTTGACCACCGTCGTCGACGTCACGGTACCGTTCGTGGACTACCGCGTGCCCGCAGACGACCTGGCAGCCGGCCGCTCCGGGCTAGCGCTGCTGACCGTCAGCACCGCGATACTGATGCTGGGGCTGACCATCGTCGCGCAGCTTCGACGCCGCGCGGTGCAGGGCACGAGGCCCCGCGCGGTGACGGCCCGGCTCCGAACATGGCCGCGAGTGCTGTTCGCGGTGGCTGTACTACTCCTCGCCCTGGCCACATGGTCTGCTGCCGAGGCCGGCGGCGTGTATCCCAACGCGCTGCAGATGCGGGTGTTCCAGGCAGCCATGTTGGTGGCCATCTTCACCCTGCCCGCCGCCGTCGCCAGCCTTGCCGTGCCTGTTGGGCGCTTCGCCGCCCGCACTGGACGCCGCCGAGGCTGGCCCGCCGCAACCATCGGCGGACGCTGGCTCATTGACCGCTCCGCGGCGATCGCCCGCATGTGTGCCGCCATCGTCGTCGGCTTGGCCGTACTGACCTTTCTGCAGGTCTACCTCAATCAGGCCCTCGACGCAGGCACCTGGTCAACGCAGCGACAGCTACTAGGCGACCGTATCGTCACCGTGCGCGCCAACAATCCCGCCATCGAAGCCGACAAGTTCACCGCCACCCTCGGCACCGACCGCACAGTTCGCGTTGCCACCGACAAGAACAACAACCAGGCCCTCGTGGGTACCTGCGAGGCCTTGGCCCATCTCGGCACCTTGACCACCTGCGCGGCGGCACCAACCCCTGCACCTGACGCCTACCGCACCTTCAACACGACAGGCAACGCCATTCGTTCCGGCGCGGCATCCACCATCATCTGGACCGACCCCCTCGTCGGCCCCACCGTGCCACCGGACTACCAAATCGTGGGCTTCCTGGTCTTCAACGACGACGGCCACCCGGGCGTGCAAGCCATCGCCCGCACCGCGTATGCCATGCTCGCCTTCCCAGATGTACACACCTCCGGGCAGTACAGCATCTCCGGCGCTGTCGACCAGGCGCACCTCTACTCCTGGGTCTGGGCCTTCGGACTGCTCGGCGTACTCGTGCTGGCGCTGACCACCACCATCGGCGCCGTAGACACCTTCCTACTGCAGACCCGCTCCCTCGGACCACTCGGCGCCATGTACACCCGCAGACGGCTCTACGCCATCATCGCCCAATGGAACATCACCGTTCCCCTGGTGTTCGCCGGTCTCGCTGGAGGCGCCGCAGCTGCGGCCCTTGGACACGCCTTCAGCCTCACTCGCGGCTTCGGCCGCCTGTCCTGGCCATTGCTGACGGGATCCGTACTCGCCGTCGTGGTCATCGCCGTTTCGCTCGGCCTGCTGTGCGGAGAAACCGCAACACGAGCAGTACGGCGCTGGCGACCAACCGCTGATTGACCACCAACATGTGTTGTCGCCGCAGTGACCATGACTGGGTCCACCGTCGGTCCACCTCCAAGGGCCAGCTCTGGCCGACACAGAGATTGACCGATATCGATGCGTCCCGCCGATCCGGTCCCGCACCCTGCGACCCTTTCGGCGGCTTGCGTGCCCCCGAGTCGCCAGGATCGGGTACACGATAACGACTTGTTCGGCCACTACGCTACGCACTATCGTCCTCACCGACGGCACTGGCTGGCCGTCTGTCGTAGGAGGTCGCGGTGAAGCTGACCAGCGGTGAGCGAGGGTTGACCCGATCGTTCACGTCCCTGGACGACGACGAGTTCAACCAGTTGTTCCGCGACGTCCGTTACACCGCCTACCGGCTGGAAACCCTTCAGCGGTACGACGTGTCGTACGAGCAGGACGAGTTCGCCCGGTTCCTGGCGGGCGAGACTCGCGGGGAGTTCCCCGGGATCGCTGCCTGGTGTGACACCGTGCGAGCAGCGGTGTCGGCCGCCAAGCGCATGCACCGGGTCCACGTCATCACCGAGCCAGTCTCGGAGTACGTCCGGTTCGAATGCGGATGGGCCTACGAACACACGGTCGAGGCGGGCGAGGACGTCCGCCTCATCGTGGTTCCCGGCGATGACTGGCCGGCAGCGTTGCCGCACTACGACTACTGGTTGTTCGACTCCTCGCAGCTCGTGGCGATGTACTACGACGAGCAGGGGAGGTTCGTCTCCGGCGAGTTGATCAGCGAGCCGGGTAAGATCGTGCAGGCCAATCTCTGGCGTGACGCTGCCGTCGCGGCATCGATCCCCTATCGGATGTACGCAGCCCAGCTCCAGATCAGCTCCCCATAGATCGCAACTCGCAGGGGAAGAGGCAGCGTGTCCGCCGCGCACAACGAGTCGTCAGGCGATGCTGAGGCTGTCGTTCAGGCGGGGACGGTGTGCGGCGGCATCAACCTGTTCGGGCGTGCGGAGCCACCTCTTCTTCCGCCACCTCGCCAATTGCCCCTCGACGCGACCAGCTTCGTCAACCGCCAGCAGACCATCACCCGACTGGATGCCGCACTGCCCGTCGAGAACGACGCGCCGGCTGCGGGAGGCCAGTCGATGACCGTGGCGGCCATCGCGGGCGCCCCCGGCGTGGGCAAGACAGCGCTGGCCGTGCACTGGGCGCACCGGGTCCGGCAGCGGTTCGCCGACGGCGATCTCTTCGTCGACATGCGCGGCTACGGTCCAGGACCGGCCCTGGACGTCGGACAGGCACTGGACGCGTTCCTGCGCTCCCTCCATGTGCCGGCCGAACAGATCCCGACGGACACCGACGGACGGGCTGCCCTCTACCGGTCCGTCCTGACCGGCAAACGGGTGTTGATCGTGGTGGACAATGTGTCCACGGTCGGCCAGGTCCGGCCGCTGCTGCCGGCAACCCCGAGCTGCATGGCGATCATCACCAGCCGCAGCCGGCTCTCCGGCCTCGTCGCGCGGGAAGGAGCGTCACGGATGACCCTGGACGTCCTGTCTCCCGACGAAGCGGTTGCGCTGCTGAGCGACAGCATCGGGGGCGATCGCGTCAGCGCCGAGCCGCAGGCCGCCGCCGAACTCGCCCGCCGCTGCGCCTACCTCCCGCTGGCCTTGCGGATCATCGGGGAACGCATCGCTGACACCCCCTACGCCACCCTCGCGGAGTTCGTGGCTGACCTGGCACTCGTCGACCGTCAACTTGACGCCCTCACCGTCGACGATGACGAGCTGTCCGACGTCCGGGCCGTGTTTTCCTGGTCCTACCAGGCGCTGCCTGAGGAAACGGCGCGGTTCTTCCGCCTCCTCGGGTTGCACGCCGGCTCCGACATATCTGCTGCCGCGGCAGCAGCCATCACCGGCCTGAACATCCCCCGGGCCCGCAACCTCCTCGACCAGCTCACCGCAGCGCACCTCGTGCAGAATCCTGCCCGCGAGCGGTACCTGTTCCACGACCTGCTGCGTGCCTACGCCCTCGAACGCGCGCACGCCGAAGAGACCCCCGAACACCAACGCCGAGCGCGACGCCGCGTCTACACCTGGTACCTGTGGATGGCGGAGGAAGGCCGGAAGGTGATCCTTCCCTACTCGCACGCCATCCCTCTCCCTCCAGCCGGACCCGACGTGCCATTCACGCCTCCCAGCGCCGTGGCCGAGGCAATGGCATGGTTCGAGCGGGAACGCCTCAACCTCCTCGACAACGTTCGACAAGCAGAGCAACTGGGTGACCACGACATCGCCTGGCAGCTACCCGTGGTCAGTGACGGCTTCTTCGAACTCAAGTCGTACTGGTCCGACTGGCGCGACGTCCACCTCACCGGCCTACGTGCCGCACGGTCCGCCGGGTCACGCCTCGGCGAGGCCGCCAACCTTCGCTGCCTCGGCGACGCCTACTGGCGAATGGAGCAGCGCAATGCCGCGCTGGACTGCTATCGCCAAGGCGTCGACGCCAGCCGCGACGTCGACGACCACTGGGTGGAAGGATTCTGCCTCCGGGGCCTGGGCCTCATCCACGAGGAACTCGGACAGATAGAAGAGGCCCTCAGCCTGTACAGCCAGGCACGGGAGGTCTTCCGGCAGAACAGCATCACCCGAGGCGAAGGCATGTCGCTGCTCAGCCTCGGCAACTGCCACCGCGCACGCGGAAACCTCGACACCGCCATCGCCCACTACCAGGAAGCCGTCGCCATCCTGGACGGCATCAACGACCAGTGGAGCGTCGCCTGGGCCTCCTACCCCCTCGGCCTGGCCTACCAGCAGACCGGCCAACTCGACGAGGCCCTCGAACAGCATCAGCGGGGCCTCGAACTCTTCCGCAGATTCGATGATCGACGCTGCGAAGGACTCACCCTCGCCGCCCTCGGTGACACCTTCCAGGCCACCGACCAACGCGACGAGGCGCAGCGGTGCTGGCAGCAAGCACTCCAGATTCTCGACCCACTCGGCGACCCCCACGCAGACGCTGTCCGCCGCCTTGTCGCACAGTTCGGCAGCTCCGACGAAACGGAGCCGACGAGATCCAACCCGTCATGCTGATGAGCACCCGAGCGCGGGTCCCCAACTGCAAGTCGCTGTGAGGTTGAGGCGATTGAGAGCGTTAGTCGGCCTCGTACCGCCGGCTAGGAGAACCGACTGACAGCGCACGATCCCGCCGCCACGCGGCCAGGCAGCGTCATCGACCACCACGGGATCGATTCACCTTCATGCGATGGGCAACGTCGGAGGTGCACTGCGGCCGGTGTCCGGCTTACGGTCGGGACGTGTTGGTGTACGACATGGTGGTACGGGAGCGGCGGGCGTTGGCCGACATACTCGGCCGACTCACCGCCGACGAGCTACGGCGGCCAAGTCTGTGCGCCGGGTGGACCATGCACGACATCGCCGCGCACCTGACGACGTATCTGACCTTCGGTCAGGTCAAGCTCTACCTGGGCATCGTCGCCACCGCCGCCGACATCGACCGGATCAACGTGGTGCTTACCCGTCGGGCCGCCCGCCGGCCCACCGCCGAACTCATCGAAACGTTGCGGCGGCACGCGGACGCCCGTACCACCATCCCCCGGTCCGGGTTCGACCCGGTCCTCACCGACGCGATCCTGCACGACCTGGACATCCGGCGTCCGCTGGGCATCGCCCGCGAGGTGGCCGAGGAACCGCGTTGGGTCGCCTTCAACCACCTGGCCCGCAACCCGGCGCTGGGCTACGCGAAAGGGCCACGGCTCGGTCGACTCGAACTGATCGCGACGGACACCGGCTGGCGCTACGGCGCCGGCGTCCCGGTCCGGGGCAGCGCCGAGGCGCTGCTGCTGGCGATGAGCGGACGCGACGACGGCTGGGACGAACTCGACGGCGACGGGGTGCCGATCCTGCGCGAACGGGTACGCGACCGCCCGCAGTTCCATCCGGTACGGCGGCTGGCGATGGCGGCCAACGTACTGATCAATCCGCCGCCGGCGGACCGCAGGTCACGGACGGCGACCGCGCCGCCGGTCCCGCCGCGCTGAACCGGGCAAGGTCACGCCGGGCGGAACCCGAGCGAGGTCACGCCGGGCGGAACCCGAGCGAGGTCACGCCGGGCGGAACCCGAGCGAGGTCACGCCGGGCGGAACCCGAGCGAGGTCACGTGGGGCTGAACGCGGGCGAGCGGTTCGGCTGGGTCGCCAGCGATGCGGGATTGACCGGGCAAGCCGAGCGGTACTACCTGGGCGGAGTTTCCGCTGCCCACGCCGCGCAGGACAACCCGCTCGCGGCGAATCTGCTCTCATCCCTGGCCTACCAGAAGGCCAACGTCGCCGACCCACGGGAGGCGGTGCTGCTGGCGTCCAGCGCTTACCACGGCGCGAAAGCCACCGCGACCGCTGCTGCCGCCTGATCGTCCGCTTGGTGGACGTCCTTTCGGATATGGCTTCTGCTGGATGCAACACCGTAGCCTGGACCCTTCGCGCCACAGTGGACGGTCATTGGGCCGCCCGCACCGCGGACGTCTCCATCAACGACCCGCGCGCGAGTACGACGTGGTGAGAACGTGACGACCTAAGGAGTTCAAGGCATGGCAGCAGATGCCTTCGACGAACCGGCTGCGGAAGCAGCCGTACGCGGGCAGCAAGTCCTTGACCTCCTGCACAAGGCAATCGACATGCAGAGCCCGTTGGTGCGCAAGAACCTCGTCCGGGCCCGTCAGCGGAACCCGGAGGCGACACCGGCAGAGGTGATCCGCAATCTGGAGCGGATGTATGTCAGCGCCTTGACCGGGACGGGTGCTGCGGTTGGCGGAGCCGCAGCGGCGCCCGGCGTCGGCACGGGCGTTGCCCTGGCGCTGTCGGCCGGCGAGGCCTTCTCGTCTCTTGAGTTGAGCGCCCTCTTCGCGCTCTCGATCGCCGAAGTCCACGGGGTCCCCATCGACGAGATCGAGCGTCGCCGGACGATCGTCCTGGGAATCATGCTCGGTGGGTCCGGCTCCGCCACCATCACGAAGGTCGCCGAGCGTACGGGGCAACACTGGGCACGTCAGATTGTCGCGATGGTGCCTGGCGAGACGTTGCGCCAGATCAACAGGGTCTTGGGAAGACACTTCATCACGAAGTACGGGACCAAGCAGGGAATCATCGTTCTCGGTCGAGTGGCGCCGTTCGGCATCGGCGCGGTCATTGGTGGTGGCGCTAACGCTGCCCTCGCCGCCCTGGCTGTGCGGGCCGCTCGTCGCGCATTCGGCCCAGCTCCGACCTCCTGGCCAAGCTGACCTGCGGCACGCCGCCGGACACCGTCTCAGTCCTGGGCCTCCGCCCTGTGCTGGGGTGTGGCGCGGTCCGTGATCGTTCTGCTGCTGATCAGCCGTTGCGGGATGGTGCCGGTCGCCGCCTGAGCCGGTGCCGGTTCGCCTGGTCACCGGCCCGCTGGGTGCTTGACCCGTGTTACGGACGGAACCTAAACTTTCGATCTGTTAGCGCTAACAGTGGCGTCAGTCGATGAGAGCCGACGGGTCATTGACGCCGGGGTCAAGGGCAGTCCCCAGGGCGACGCTGGAGGGCGGTGCCGACCGGTCCGGACAGGACCGGGGAAGGCGCGTGTCACCACCACCAGCCAGGAGGACGCAACATGACGCACGATCAGAACGGGCCGGTCAGTGGCGAGCGGCGAATGCTGAGCCGGAGAGCCGTCCTGACGACGATGGGGGCCGTGCCGGTCGCGGCGGCGGCCGGGACACTGCTGGGCGCCACGGGAGCCTCGGCCGCCCCGGCGACCATCAATCTGTCGGCGCAGCGGCAGACGATCAAGGGCTACGGCGCGATGGCCCACGCAGCCTGGATCGGCGACCTGACCTCCGCCCAGCGGGAGACGGCGTTCGGCACCGGCGAGGGTCGGCTGGGCTTCTCCATCCTGCGGATTCCCGTCGGCGAGAGCTCGGCTGACTTCGGCCGTGACCTCGCCACGGCGAAGCGCGCTGTCGAGCTGGGGGTGACCGTCTTCGCGTCGCCGTGGAACCCGCCCGCCAGCATGATCGAGACCTTCACCCGCGGCAGCCAGACCAACGCGAAGCGGCTCAGGGCCAGCTCGTACGCCGCCTACGCCCAGCACCTCAACGACTTCACCACGTACATGCGCAACAACGGGGTGCCCCTCTACAGCATCTCCGTGCAGAACGAGCCCGACTACGCGCACGACTGGACGTGGTGGACCACCGCCGAGATGGTCAAGTTCCTGCGGGAGAACGCCGGCTCCATCAGCACCAGGGTCATGGCGCCCGAGTCGTTCCAGTACGTCAAGTCCATGTCGGACCCGATCCTCAACGACGCCACCGCGCTGGCCAACGTGGACATCATCGGGGCGCACCTCTACGGGACGTCGTACTCGAACTTCCCGTACCCCCTCTTCAAGCAGAGGGGTGCGGGCAAAGAACTGTGGATGACCGAGGTCTACTACCCCAACAGCAACACCAACTCGGGTGACGCCTGGCCCGAGGCGCTCGACGTGGGCGAGCACATCCACCGCGCCATGGTCGACGCCGAGTTCCAGGCGTACGTCTGGTGGTATCTGCGGCGCAGCTACGGCCCCATGCGCGAGGACGGCCAGATCAGCAAGCGCGGTGCCATGATGACGCACTTCGCGCGGTTCGTCCGGCCCGGCTACGTGCGGATCGACGCGACGGCGAACCCGGCGTCGAACGTCTACGTCTCGGCGTACCGGGGTGGCGACACCGTCGTCATCGTCGCCGTCAACAAGAACACCTCGTCGGTGAGCCAGCAGTTCACCCTGTCGGGCGCCACCGCGTCCGGCAGCGTCTCGAACTGGCTGACCGACGGGAGCCGGACCGTCGCGCCGCAGAATGCGCTCACCATGTCGAACGGCTCCCTCACCGTCACGCTCCCCGCCCGCAGCATCATGACCTTCGTGACCAGCGTGAACGGCACCCCGCCGCCCACCACCCCGCCGCCCACCGTCACCCCCACCCCGACGCCCACCCCCACGTCCGGCGGTGGCACGGGTCCCCGGGTCGCCTACACGACGAACTCCTGGAGCTCCGGCCTCACGGCCAGCATCGACATCACCAACACCGGCACCTCGGCGATCAACGGGTGGACGTTGGCCTTCACCCTGCCCTCGGGCCAGGCCATCACCTCGGGCTGGAACGCCACCTACTCGCCCGCCAGCGGCCAGGTGAGCGCCCGCAACGTCGACTACAACGGCACGATCGCCCCCGGCGCCACCGTCAACATCGGCTTCCAGGCCAGCCACAGCGGCAACACCGCCGAGCCGACCGCCTTCACCCTCAACGGCGTCGCCTGCACGGTGGTCTGACCGCCCCGACGCAGGGCCACCCTAGAGATTGAACAAACCGGGTGCGGCCCCTCCGGCGACGGAGGAGCCGCACCCTTCTCAGCTCAGGGGCGTGCCGGGGCATGCCCAGGCCGATGCCTACCAGTTGCCGAGCACGAGGCGGCCGGCGACGCTGTTGAGGCTGAACGGTCCGCTGTTGTACCAGACGCTGGGGTGGCACTCCCGACAAGATCGCCGAATCGCTACGGGCCGAGTTGACTCAGGAAGACCTGCGAATCCTGAGGGTCAGCCGATCGTGGTGTTCACTGACGTCGGCTGAGACGTCTTACCAGCACCAGGGACCGGGCTTCTCCCAGGGGAGACAGGCGGAGGTGGCGTCGGTTGTTGCGGCGTGAGCGGCCGCCTGGGGCAGGATTGTCGCAGCTGCTGCGAGCAGAAGCGCTGCCAGGATGTTGCGGGCTTTTCTCATCTTGGGCTCCTTGGCTTAGGGGCACGCTGTATCCGTCAGGCGGAGGTAGGTGCCTGGTCGATGCGGGCTTTCTCGAGTCGTTCGCCGACGATGTCGGCAATATCGGTGAAGGACGGCATGGCGGGGTTCTGGACCATGCGTTTGCTGGACACTTCGAAGCCCTCCCCCCATTCGGGCTCGATGACTTCGAGCCCGTCGGCGCGGCATTGTGCGAGGTTGCGTGTTACGGCGGGCTTCGACCACATGACGCGGTTCATCGCGGGGACCAGCAGTACGGGGGTGTGGGCGGCGAGGATGGTTGCGGTGAGCAGGGTGGATGCGTGTCCGTGCACCACATCGGCCAGGAGGTTCGCGGTGGCGGGAAGCACCAGGATCAGGTCGTGGCTGGAAGCCAGCTTGACGTGATTGCTTCGGAAGGCAACCTCGGGATCGGTGGAGTCCAGGACCTCGTCGGCGAACAGTCCCGCGGTGCGCGGGGGGATGAATCGGGCCGCTGATGCGGTGAGTAGCACGGTGACGTGGCAGCCCAGCTTGGCGCGCATGGTGGCCAGGTAGTTGGGCAGCATGACCACTGACGCCGCGCCGCTGGCCCCGACCAGGACTCGCGGAGCGGGTCCCGGCTGGTCGCCGGCCGGGGAGGTTTGCGCGGCTCGGCCGGTCATCGGACGGTTCCTGCGGGGATGGCGAAGCCGTTGAGCTCGGCGACGAGGTCGAGCCGCTCCTGGGTGTTGAACTTGAAGCTGGGGCAGGGACCGTAGCCGTCGCGCCACAGTTTTGGGCAGGCGCCGCCGCAGGTGGGGTAGAACTCGCAGGAGGAGCAGGCTCGTTGCCCGCCTGCGACCTCCTGCATCCAATCGTCGTAGGCGCCTTCGGGTCGGAGATCTGCTCCTTGCGCCCAGGGTGAGGTCACATCTCCGACAGCGGTGTGGGACAGGTGGTCGACCAGGGGCTGTTCGCTGCAGGAGAAGATGTTCCCGTCCGGTGCGATCAGCTCGTCGGAGCGGGTGACTGCGGGGCAGACCACGGGGGCGGGGGAGGCGGGCAGGATCTCGAAGTTCAGGCCGAGCTGGCGCATGAGTATCAGCCACAGCACCTCTCGCTCGGCGAAGTGACGCTTGCCGAGTTCGATGGCGCTGACGTCGTTGCCCCAGGAGTGCACGGGTTTGATGCCGAAGCGCACACGGGGGTGGGCGAAGCCCTGGCTGGCGAGTAGTTCCAGGAGATCGGTGATGGCGTCTTCGTTGTGGACATCGACGTTGGAACGGATACCGAACGTCAGTCCGGCTGTGGACTCGTCGTCGAGGGCCTGTTTGATCGCGTCGACGATGCGCCAGAAGGATGCTCCGCCGCTCTTCAGCGGCCGGTGCCGGTCATGCATTTCAGGCGGTCCGTCGATGGTGATCTCCGCGTGCGTGACCTTGCACTCCTGCGCCAAGGCCCTGAGCTTGCGGATGTCGAGCAGTGCACCGTTGGTGATGATCACAGAGCTCCAGTCGAGCTCGCGTTGCTCCACGACGGGGACGAAGGACTGCGAGAGGTCGCGGATGGCGGCGAAGCCCATCAGTGGTTCGCCGCCGAACCAGTCCAGGCGCATCGAGGTTGTCTGCGGGTGCTCCAGCATTGCCAGGACCCGCCGGCGGACGGCCTCCCGGTGGTTGCCGCGTAGTGAGGTGCGCCGGTGTGTCTGGCCGCAGTAGGTGCAGCCCATGTTGCAGTAAGCGGTCGGGAAGAGCGCGACGTGGCGTCGCCCCGGATCTTCGGCGTTGTTCGTGAAGCGTAGCGTCACGGCCGCGAGTTCGTCCTCGGCCACGGATACCAGGAGCTGGTAGCGCCGCAGGACGTCGAGTTGCTGCTCGCCCAGCGCGGGTACACGGCCCGCTTCGAGATCGTCGGCCACAGCCTGCTTGACCGGCAGAACCTTGCTGACGCGGGTCGCGTAGACCAGACGTACCGCGTCCCCGTTGGACGCGAGGTAGGTGTTACGGCTGATGACTTTGTAGCGACTTACCTTCTCCACGGTGCTGGGGCCCCCGTCCATCCTGTGCAGAGCCTTCGTTTACAGCGGAGCGGGCGCCGTTTGAAAACAGCGCCCGCTCCGTGTGGACGTGCATGCTCCCGCTGGCGTCTGGCTCAGCAGAAGACGTTCACCGAACGGTCAGCCGGGCCACCGGCGGTGGTGGTGACGAGTGCGTCGTCGTACATGGAAGGCACCTCCCCTCTGCTCTCCATCGGCGATGTTCGACCTTTGCAGGCCGCGCAATGAAGCTAACCTTCACCTCTTTCATGAGTCAAGCTTTCTTGTAAAAGGAAAACTGAATAGAACTAGACACTTCGGAGAGTTATTCAAGGAATCTTGAATCAGTCGCGGATCTCGCGTATCGTCCATGTCGTGGACGAGCTGCAACCCCGACGCGTGGATCAGGTGGAGGTCTTGAAGTCCTTCTCTCATCCCCTGCGCTTACGCCTGTACTACGCGCTAGCCAGACATGGCTCCGCGACCGCAACCGTGCTGGCCAGGGACGTGGGAACGACCGCCCAGCTAGCCTTCTACCACCTGTCGAGAATGGCCGGACTAGGCGTCCTGGAAGAAGATCTTGAAGCGCCGAGCCGCGGCCGCGAGCGCTACTGGAAGCAGTCAGCCCGGGGGCTTTCCTTTACCCCGGACGATCTCGGCGACAACACTGTCAGTGACCTTGAGGTCCTGCACCGTGCTCAAGCCGGCATTCACCTCGAGCAACTGCAGGAGTTCTTCAACTCCGGCCCCAACCCGAGCGACGGGTTCCGGTCGGCAGCCTTCGGTGCCGACATGGTCCTGGACCTCACCCGCGCCGAGGTCGACCTCCTACGCGAGGAACTGACCCAGACACTGCTGCGCTTCCGTGATCGGCAGCTGCCGATCGCCGAACGGTCAGAAGACACCAGCCGCAGCATGTTCGTGTTCATCCACGCCTTCCCCATGAAATGACGCCATGACTGACACCGATTCCCGCGACACCACCGCCTCGTCCGCAGCCCACACGGCGGCCGACGCCACTGTTGTGCCGCAGCCGCTGTGGAGGCTGTCGCTGTGGCTGACCGCCGAGCCCGTCTCTCTCATCGGCGACCAGATATTCTTCCTCGCCATCGCCTGGACCGCGGTGCAAGCGGCAGGACCGAAAGGCGTTGGCCTCGTCCTCGCCGCCGGCGCCCTGCCTCGGGCGCTGCTGATGCTCTTCGGCGGCGCCATCGTCGACAAACTTGGCCCCCGCCGCGTAGCCCTCACCAGCGACATGCTGCGAGCTCTGCTGATGATCGCGGCCGCCACTATCGCAGCTGCTGCTCCCCATTCGATTGCGCTACTGCTGGCGCTGGCAGTCAGCTTCGGCATCATCGACGCGCTGTTCTACCCTGCGACCGGATCGCTAACGCCCCGTGTCGTACCGCAGCAGCAGCTCGTGCGCGTGCAGAATATCCGTGCCCTCGGCACACGGATCGCCGTGCTGTTCGGAGCCCCCCTGGGCGGTCTCCTGCTCGCGATGAGCGGCCCATCGCTGTCCTTCGCCATCAACGCTGCGACCTTCGTCCTGTCGGCCGCAGCCCTGGCCGTCCTGCGTGTCCGCAGCGAAACGTCTCCACATCAGGTGCCGGAGAGCATCCTGCGGCAGGTGACCGACGGGCTGCGCTACGCCGTCGCCGACCCCGTGGCCCGCAACCTCCTCCTGCTGGTCGCTCTTCTCGAGTTCGCCGTCAACGGCGTCATCAACACAGCCTTCCCCGCCCTCGCCGTAGACCGCGGATGGGGAGCCCAAGGCCTGGGATGGCTCGTTGCGGTCTTCGGCGCAGGTGCCGCAGCCGCCGCCCTGGTGCTGATCATCGTCTCTCGCGCCCCCCGGCCCGGATTGATCGTCGCCGGTGCGGCGCTCACCGGCAGCGCCGTCATGGCGCTGTTCGCCGATGCCCACAGCCTCTACCTCACCCTGAGCCTGTCGTTCGCCGTCGGCGTCGTCGGCGGCGTCGTCGCCGGAATAGTCGTACCCATCATCCAAACCACAACCCCCGAAAACCTCCTGGGCCGACTCATGAGCCTGTTCGGCCTTGCCACCGTCGGCGTGGCACCCCTGTCGATTGCCGCTGCAGCGCTGATCACCGAGCAGGCTGGCCTACGAACCGCTTTCCTGTTCGCCGCGACGCTGACCCTAATCGGCGCCATTGCCTGCACGACCAGTACATACGTACGCCGCATCCAGCTACGGCCGTCCCGTTAGGCCCGCCGGTGAGCGGCGACAACACCCGTCATCATCAGTACTGTCGCGAGCCTTCGCCCGCCGTCGCGCGACGGGAGCGAGCTACCCGCACCACGGCAGACGTCGATGACTGAACGCACGTGTCACCCGAGTGCATCCCGGGGCATAAGCCCCGACGTTGGCCAGATGCCGGGGCGAATGCGTCCGAGATAGGACCGATCCTTCCTCCTGGCTGGTGCCGACGAGGCGGCGGGCCGCGCACGATGTGTGCGCGGCCCGCCTCGGCCTCCGGCCGGACTGTGCTCTCCTGGCCCTACTTGTAGACGATGTTCGACGACGTGTACTTGCAGTACGTACCGTCGGCTCCGCTGCCCGTCTTGACGGGCTCCTTGCCGGTGTTGTTGCCGGTGTAGCGGTCGCAGATGGAGATCTTCCTGCTGCTGTCGCCGTAGATGGTGATGCCCGAGAAGGTCGCGGTGTCGCCGTAGTTGGTGTTGATGCCGGCCAGCGACGAGCCGGGCGCGGTGACGGTGACGTTCTGGATGACGACCGTCCGCTTGTGCTGCGTCGAGCAGTTGCCGCACGACCGGTAGAGCTTGCCGAAGTTGCTGACGTCGAAGTTCTTGATGGTCAGCTTGCCGCCGCCGTTGTGCTGGAACACCTTGTCGGAGGCGGACCGGGCACCGCCGCCGTCGACGGTGTAGTTCGCCGACGAGCCGCCCTTGAACGTGGCGGCGTCCTCGCCCACGTCCTCCCACCACACGTTGATCAACGTGCAGCTGCCCTTGCAGTGGATGCCGTCGGCGGCCGGCGAGCCGATGATCAGGTTCTTGACCACGGCTCCGTCGGCCAGCTCGAAGATCGGCTTCTGGCTCTCGCTCTGGCCGCCGTCGCCCATCGCGCCGCCGGCCTTGTACCGCACCAGGCCGAAGTCCTTGGTGCCGCTGATCGACTGGGTGCTGGTCACGGTCGTGGTGCTCTTGGGCGTCGGCCAGGTGGCGGCCTGCGCGCCGGTCTGGGTCACGGCCAGGCCGGTGGCGACCAGTCCTGCGGTGACGAACGGCAGCAGGGCGAGCCGCCAGCGCCGGTGGCGTGGCGTCGCGCCGTTCTCACGTGTTGTGGTCACGTGTCCTCCGAATTGGATCAAGGGACGGGTGGTGGTGTCGGACGTGCGTGCGTGTGGGGGCGCTTTTCCGGTACGCGCCGCACGCACCAGGAAAGCGCTTGCCTACGGGTTGACACAGTACGACACCCATCGATGGCGCGGAAGAGTTTCCCGTCGCGGACGCCGAAATCCGTACGCGATAGTCACGCATGGTGGCGACCTGGTCACGACGATGCGGCGCTCACCTCAGCTTCAGGCCACCCGCCCACAGCGCCGGGAATCTTGGACAGCAACTGTTCCCCGCCCCCGTACCGCGCGACCGGGGCGGACCTGTCACGTGTTGTCGAGGACGAACGCCCGCATGAGCGTGGCGCACTCGACCGCGTGCGTCTCCAGCAGGAAGTGCCCGGCGTCGTAGACGTGCGCGTCCATGCGGTCGAGGGCGCGGTGGTAGGCGAGGACCTCGTCGACGTCGAAGTATGCGTCGTGCCGTCCCCACAGCACGAGCGCCGGCGGCTGGTGGGCACGGTGGTACGCGGCGATCTCGTCGAACCACGCCCGGTGGCTGGCGTAGTCGCTGAACAGCGCGAACTGCGCGTCGATGTTGCCGGGCCGGCTCATCCGCTCCCAGTCGAGGTGCCACGACTGGTCCTCCCGCCCAGCGGCGGTCAAGAAGGGGCCCCTGCTATACAGAAAGCGTTAACAAGGTGCCCTTCCTTACAACGAAGCGCGGGCGGAGAAGGCGATGCTCGCCAGGAGGAAGCCGCCGTTGACCACCGTGAACGCCACGATCACCCAGAGGGTGAGGGCCGGGGCGAACGCCAGCACCAGGCCCGCCACGAAGATCACCGCGCCGTAGTCGCGGACCAGCTTCACCAGGCGCACCGGAAGCGACGTCGAGGTGACCATGCTGGCCGCGTTCGGGCCGGACTGCATCACCGACGTCACCAGGTTGACCATCCAGGTGCCCGCGAAGAGCGCGACCAGCCAGGTCGGCGTCTCCGGGCGCTGCGCCACGGCCGTGGCGGACAGCGCGGCGACCAGGGCGATCTGGGCGGCCACGTCGCACAGCACGTCGACCCGGGCGCCCGCCGCGCTGCCCGCCCCGGTCACCCGGGCGAGCTGCCCGTCGGCGCAGTCCAGCGAGTACGCCACCTGCCAGCCGACCAGCGCGGCCAGCCCCACCGCCCACGCCGGCGCGGTGCCGGCGGCGACCCGGTCGGCGAGCGCCACCACGGTCACCGACGTGGCCAGGCCCAGCACCAGGTTGGCGATGGTCAGCGCCGTGGGGCGCAGCCCGAGCCGCTGGGCGACCAGTGCGAACACCGCGCCCAGCCACTGGCTGATCGACTCGCTGAACAGGCCGCCGCCCCGGTTGACCCGGTGGAAGTCGGCTACGGAGGGGCGGGCGGGATCAGCCAAGGTCGCGGAGGGCACCGGCGTAGTCTGCCAGCCGCTCCCGCGTCTCGGTAGCCGACATCGCCAGGTGCTCCAGGATGGTGTACCGGTCGGGGCGGGTGGCCGGCGCGAACTGCACCGCCTCGACGAACTGGTCGTCGGTGAGCGCGACTTCGGCCGGCAGCCGGGGCAGGTTGTGCCGGGACAGGCAGGCCGACATCTCCGCGAACCGGCGCTCGTCGCCGCGCAGGAAAGTGCAGAACAGCGCGCCGAGGCCGGCCAGCTCGCCGTGCGAGGCGGTGCCGGGAAAGAGCGCGTCGATCGCGTGCATGATCTCGTGGCAGCCGCCGCTGGACGGGCGGGACGTCCCGCACACCGCCATCGCCAGGCCGCTGGAGATCAACGCCTCGGCGAGCACGATGACGAACGCGTCGTCGGTCATGTCGCCGGGGTGGGCGAGGACGGCCTCGGCCCCCATCCGGGCCAGCGACGCGGCCAGGCCGTCGACGGGCTCGCCGCGTACCTGGCGGGCCAGCTCCCAGTCGGCCAGCGCGCTGATGTTGCTCACCACGTCGCCGATGCCGGCCCGGTTGTGCCGCTCCGGCCCGGCCTCCACGAAGTCGAGGTCCACGATCACGGCGATCGGGATGTGCACCCCGTAGGAGCCCTTGATCCCGCCGGTGATCAGCGACGCCACCGGGGAGGCGATGCCGTCGTTGGCCAGGCTCGTCGCCACGGTCACCATGGGCAGGCCGCGCCGGGTGGCCGCGTATTTCGCCACGTCGATGGTCTTGCCGCCGCCGATGCCCACCACCGCGTCGTACGACCGGGCGCGCAGCTTCCCGCCCAGGTCGTCGGCGGCCTCCAGGGTGCCTCCGGCCACGGTGAACACGTCGGCCGAACGCAGCGACGGGCGGATCAGCTCGGCGATCTGCCCGCCCTGCCCCGGCCCCACCACCACGGCGACGTCCCCGCCGGAGGAGATCCGCCCGTCGGCGAGGATCGCCGCCAGGTCCGCCACCGCACCCCGCCGCACGTCGATGTGCAGCGGCGTGAGGATCGTGCGGGCTAGTAGCGGCACGCGATCTCCCGCGCCCGGGCCAGGTCGGCGTGGTTGTCGACCTCCACCCAGGAGACGTCCCCGATCGGCGCGGCCCGTACCTCCCCGCCGCGCTCGGCGAACTCCTGGTAGCCGTCCTCGTAGTAGAGGTTCGGGTCCCGCCGCCAGGTCGCCTCCAGGGCGTCGGCGAGCGCGTCGGCCACCTGCGGCTCGATCAGCGTCGCGCCGATGTACTCCCCGTACGCCTCGCCCGGGTCCATCAGCTTGGTGATCCGGGTGAGCTGCCCGGCGGCGTCGAAGGTGGTCTTCATCTCCTCCTCGGCCAGCGTCTTGAGCGTGTCCACGGCGAGCAGGATGCCCGGCCCGCGCCCGGCCAGCAGCGTCCGCTCCACGCTCACCGGGTGCACGGTGTCGCCGTTGACCAGCAGCACGCCCTTGGCGAAGTGCTCCCGGGCCAGCCAGAGCGAGTACGCGTTGTTCCACTCCTCGGCCTTGTCGTTGGGCACGAGGGTGATCGTGACGCCGTGCCGCTTCTCCAGCTCCGCCTGGCGGGTCACGACCGCGTCGGCGGCGTACCCGACGACGATCACCACGTCGGTGAGGCCGACCTCGGCGAGGTTGCGCAGCGCGATGTCCAGGATGGTGGTGTCACCGTCCACCGGCACCAGCGCCTTGGGCAGGGTGTCGGTGTACGGGCGCAGCCGGCGCCCCGCACCGGCCGCGAGGACCATCCCGATCATGCGACCGCCTCCTTGGTACGTCTCCGGAGCACGTCTCCGGGTCACCGGTGGAGGATAGCGCCGGGGCGGACCGCGCCCGCCGTCAACCGGTGCGTCAGCCCGGCAGGGCCGCGCCGCGACCCCGACGTCAGCCCGGCAGGGCCGCCAGGTCCGCCAGCATCGTCAGCCGCTCCTCGGCGGTCAGCGCCGCGTACGGGCCGGCCGCCCGGCGGTCCGTCTCCAGCTCGATGGCCAGCCGCTCCGGCCCCGCCGGCAGCTCGTCGACGCTCAGCGCGGTGTGCCCCGCCGCCGTCCACGCCGCCGCGTGCGCGTCGGCCCGGTGGTAGCGCAGCGTGCCCAGCCGGTTGAGCAGCAGCACCCCCGGCGCGGTGCCGTCCGGCTCGTACGGCGGTGCGGTCACCGCGAACGCGTCGCCCAGCACGTCGGTCTCCTCCTCGGCGCTGACCAGCGCGTGCGCCAGCAGCCGGCCGAGCACCTCGACCAGCCGGAGCACCCGCTCGTCGTGCCCCACCCACAGCTCCTCGGTCACCTCGGCGTGCACCTGGAACAGCTCGTCGAGGAAGGCGAGGCCGCGCTCGGTGGCGCAGAGGCAGCCGTCGGGGCGGCGGTGCAGCATCCCGTACGCGACCTGCTTGTCCAGCGCCCGCTGGCAGGCGGCCGGGTCCCGGTACCGGGTCACCGCGGCGAAGCCCGCCGGGTCGACCGTCCCGCCCGGCGCGGCCAGCCGGGTGCGGAACTCGACGAGGAAACCGGTGGCCGCCGGCCCGCCGTACCGCTGGCTCAGCTCCGCGCCGCCCCCGTCGCGCCCGGCGAGGATGCCGGCGGCGAAGACCCGGTCGACCGCCGGGGCGACCAGCCCGGCGAACCGGTGCGGCGGAAGCTCGACGTCGTCGCTCACAGACCGATCGAGCGCAGCGCCGCGAAGCCGTCCTCGGCGATCCGCCGGATCAGCCCGTCGTTGACGTCGCGGTGCTCGTCCAGCACGGCCAGGTCCCGCTCGGTCAGCCAGCGGAACTCGGTGTGCTTGCCCTCCTCCAGCCGGGGGCGGCTCAGGTCGCCGTCGACCCGGACGAGGAAGTCGCTCTCGACGCGGGCCAGGCCGTCGTTGCCGGTCCACCGGTATTCGCCGACCGGGCCGAGAACGTGCGACACCGTCCAGCCGGTCTCCTCGGTGACCTCGCGGCGCAGTGTGTCCTCGATCTCCTCGCCCGGTTCCAGGTGGCCGCCGACGATGTCCCAGGTGTCGGGGAAGAGGACCCGCTGCGGGGACCGGCGCTGGAAGAAGAGGCGGCCGTCGTCGTCGACGATCAGCGCGCCGGCGCAGCGGAGAGGCTCGGTGGGCACGTCACGACAGTAGCGAGCCGGGGCCGTCAGGGCGATGCCCCGTACGGCCCCGGCTCGTCACCGCTGGCGTCGTGCTCGGGTCACGGCCCGACGAAGACCGCCTTCGCCCGCCAGTCGATCCCGTTGAGGAGGCGGTTGCTGCGCACCGTCCAGCTGCCCGACGGCGCGCCGTTGACCCAGCTGGCCGAGGACAGGCTGCCCAGGAGCCGGCTGACCAGGTAGATCCGGTCCCCGGAGACGAAGACCCCGCCGGAGTCGGCGAAGCCGGTCCCGGCCGCGGTGAACTTGTCCGCCCCGACGGTGCCGCTGTCCGGGCTGAACCACCGCCAGTACAGGCCGCTCTGCCCGCTGAGGGTGTAGTAGAGCCGGCCGTTGGTGTAGAACATGCCGGTCACGTTGCTGATCTCCGGGTAGAAGCTCACCGTGTTGCCGGCGTACGTCTGGCCCTCCGGCCCGGAGCCGGTCACCACCGTGTCCCACAGCGCGTCGTGGTACGGGTCGACCTGCTCGGGCGTGCCGAAGGTGGTGCCGTCGAAGGTGCGCCGCCACAGCGCGCCGCTCATCCCGTAGAACAGGGTGCCGCCGACCCAGAAGGCGCTCTTCGCCGACGACCAGACGGTGCCGTCGGGGTTGGCGACGGCGGTGGCCGCGCCGATCGCGCTCGCCCCGTCGTACGACCGGCGCTGCACGTTGTTGGCCGCGCCGAAGCCCAGCCCGGCCTGGTAGATGTTGCCGGGCAGGGCGGCGGTGGCGGTGGAGTGCGGGGCGGCCCCGCCGCTGAGCGGGAAGAACGCGATCCGGCCCCGGCGGTACTGGAAGTTGCCGATGTATTCCTGGTCGGAGCCCAGCCAGATGCCCTCCGGGGTGACCAGCAGCTTCGCCACGCCGTAGCCGCGCGGGTGCCGGCCCGGGTTCCACGACAGCGGCAGGCCGTTGAGCGGGTCGAGCGCGGCGATGCTGGGCCGGGCCACGGCACCCGGGTACGCCGAGTCGGTGGAGGAGGTGTTGTTGAGCCAGCGGAAGTGGCCGCCGACGTAGATCGCCTGCTCGGTGATGCCCACGGAGAGGAACGTGTCGCCGCCGGTGTAGTTGACCCAGGTCGGCTGGACCGTGGTGCCGGTGGACGACGTCTCCCAGCGGGCCGCCGCGTCGCAGAGCGTCCCCGCGGACGGCGCTCCCGTGCTGACGATGACGAAGTAACTGCCGTCGGGGGAGAAGCTCACGTCCCGCACGTACGAGTCGAACGACTTCCAGGCGCAGCGCGGCTCGAACCGGTTGGTGTTCCACGACGACACGGTCGCGGCGGACGCGCCCAGGGTGATCCGGACCACCTGGTCGTGCAGCACCCCGTCGGCCTTCTTGAAGTTGCCGATCACCACGAGCTGGGTGCCGTCGGGCGAGACGGCCAGCTTCTCGGGCCCGACGCCGGCGTTCGCGCCGCTGACCCCGTCGTAGTTGTGGTGCTCGGTCAGCGAGGTGGTGAGGTAGTCGTCCACCACGCCGGTGACGGCGTCGAGCGAGGCGAGGCCGGCGCGCGGCTTCGTGGCGGCGGTGGTGAAGATGCCGCCGACGAGCAGCCGGCTGCCGACCTTGACGACGTCGTTGACGAGGCCGTTGAACGCCAGGTTGGGGAAGCTGGTGACCACGCTGCCGTCGGCCAGGTCGAGCAGGGCCAGCTTGCGGCGGTTGGTGCCGTTGACGCTGTTGAACTTGCCGGCGAGGTAGACGGTGCCGGCGGTCGGGCCGGCGAGGATGTCGTAGACCTCGTTGTCGACCACCGGGGCGAACGCGGTGTCCACCTGGCCGGTGGCCTTGTCGAACGCCAGCACGTAGTTGCGGGCGATCGTCTCGTCGGAGTTGCGGTTCTTCACCTGGGTGAACGAGCCGCCGACGAGGACCTTGCTGCCGGCGTCGTGGATGGCGAAGACGGTGCCGTCCACGATGTTCGGGCTGAGGGCGGAGGGGACCGCGCCGACCACGGTGGTGTGGTCGGGCGCCGCAGGGGCCGGGCCGGCGACGAGGACGCCGGAAACGGTCAGGGCGGCGGCGGTCAGGACCGCGAGAGGTCGGCGACCAAGCGCCGGGAAACGGACCACGGGCAACTCCGGATGAACGGCGGAGATCGGTGTGAGGTGCCTCCGTGCGAGCGGGCGAACCCGTTCGGTGACCGCCGGCCGGTGAGGCGCCGGCCGGGGGACGGAAAGCTCGATGACACGATGGCGCACAACACGCCCGGCGTCCAGCCCGCACGGCGTGTTGTGTCCGACCACCTGGTCGCCGCCGTCGGTGCAGCCGGGCCGGCCGGACGAAAAGACGAGGTCACTGGGTGCGCGGGCCGTGCGCCGGGGTGGGTGGCGGCGGCGCGGAGAACCACGGGTCGGCCGTCAGTTCCCGGAACGCGGCGAGCCCGTCCGGGTCGTCGTTGAAGGTGCTGTCGTACGCGGGCTTCGTCTGCTTCGCGGCGAAGTAGACGACGGCCTTGATCTGCGGGTGCCGCTTGATGTAGTCGCCGGCCTCGCGCAGCCACGCGCCGCGCTGCCCCGGCGAGCCCGGGTAGGTGACCCCGAACTCACCGATCACTATCGGACGCGGGTGCTGGGCGGCGAACGCCATGAACGTGTCCATCTGCGGGGCGAAGCCCTCGAACCCCTTGCCCGGGTAGACGTCCGTGCAGAGCCAGTCGACCTGGTCGTCGCCCGGATAGTACGCGGCGGCGTCGCGGGAGGGGTCGACGAACCCCTGCACGTGCGGGCACCAGACGAAGGCGGCGTTGGTCGCGCCGACCTCGGTGAAGATGCCCCGGATGCGCTTCCAGGCCGCCACGTAGTCCTCCGGCGAGTGGACGCTCTGCTGCAGGTTGGGGCGGTCCATCTCCCACCGCCAGCGCAGCAGCAGCGGCACCCCGAACTGCTTGATCTTCTCGGCCCGTTGCCGGATGAGCTGGTCGTAGACGCCGTCCCGGATCGACCGGGTGTCGGCGCCCGACCAGGAGATCATCTGGAGCTTCCCGGCCGCCTGGAAGGCCTGCTCGGTGGGGCCGGGGAAGTCGTCCTCCCACTCGTGGAACATGTGCGCCAGGGCCACCTTGCCCTGGGTCTGGGCGGCGAACGCGGTCAGCGCCTCCACCCGCCCCTCCGGGGTCTGCCAGTCCGGCTTCACCCACGCGCCCAGCCACGCGCCCTTCTCGGGCAGCTCCGGGCCCCGGCCCGTGGTGGCCAGGTCGTCCGTCGCGCGGGGGGACACCGTCGGCGCGGCGCCGGACGGGGGCGGCACGAAGTCCGGGGCCTGCTCGGAACAGGCCGTGACGGCCAGCGCCGAGGCGAGCAGGAGCGCCGCCGCCCTGTGGAACCGCTTCATCGTCTGCCGCACCTTCCCATGCCGCCGGCGTGCCCGACGGCGGTCGTCTCCGTGGCTGTGAGACCCGTGCCGGGCCTCAGCGTCGGCGGCCCCGGCGCAGGGCCCGCAACGCGTCGAGCTGGAGCACCCGGCGTAGCCGCCACGCACCGGCGAGATACCCGGCGGTGCCGAGCACCGCGAGCACCGCGAGGGTGACCGGCCCGGCGTCGAGCACCGCGCGGGCGATCAACGCCGGCACGCCGAAGCACGCCACCGCGAGGCCGGCGGCGGCGAGCGTGCCCCGGCCGAACGGGTGCAGCCGGTACGCGTGGTGCAGCTGCGCCAGCGGCACCAGGTTGGTGATCAGGATGGACGCCGACCAGGCGATCGCCGCGCCCATGATGCCGAAGCGCGGGATGAGCAGCACGTTCAGCACCACGTTGACCAGGGTGCCGGCCAGCGCGTTGTAGAACGTCCAGGACGTGCGTCCGGCCATGTTGAGCACCGTGTCGACCATGCCGCAGCCGGTGGCCACCAGCATCGTCAGGGCGAGGAACACGGTCACCCGTGCCCCGGCGGAGTATCCCTCGCCGAACAGGTGCAGCATCGGCTCGGCGAACACCGCGAACAGCAGGTAGGCGGGCCAGGCCAGCAGCACCAGCCAGCCCGTCGCGGCCTGGTAGAGCCGGCCCGCCGCGGCCCGGTCGTCGCGCACCAGGTGCTCGGCCAGCCGGTGCTGCACGGCGGTGGAGAGCGCCTGCCCGGAGAGCTGCCCGAGGGCGAGGAACCGGGTGGCCGCCGTGTAGAGCGCCGCCTCGGACAGCCCGCGCAGCGCGCCGAGCAGCACGATGTCGAGCCGCTGCACCGCCATCTGGGCCAGCCCGCTCAGCGCCCGGGGCCCGCTGTAGCGCCAGTACGGCGCGAACTCCTCGCGCAGCGACACCGCCGGGGCCTGTGCGCCCCGCTCCGCGCGCCGCACCAGCCGGGCCAGCCACACCGTGCCGACCAGCGCGGCCGGAAGGTAGGGCGCGACCCAGGCCAGCGGCAGCGCCGTCGTCGCCGACAGGCCGAGGACGGCGGCGAGCCCCACCCCGGCCAGTTGCAGCCCCGTCCGGCCGAGCCGCTCGATCAGCAGCAGCGGGCGCATCTTGCCGAAGCCCCGGCAGGCGGCCAGGGCGAAGTCGCAGAGCGCCGCCACCGGCACGAAGACGAGCAGCACCCGCAGCGCGCGCACCGCGCCGGGCACCGGCTCGTCGAACGTCAGCGTCACGATCCGGGGGGCCGCCCACCAGCCGGCCGCCGCGATCAGCGTGCCGACGCCCAGCACCGGCAGCACCCCCACCAGCACCGACGCGCGCAGCCGCTCCGGCTGGCCCAGGGTGCGGTAGCGGCTGATGAAGTAGACCGAGCCGACGCCGGTGCCCAGCCGCGCCGCCGCGTACGCGATCATGAAAGCGCTGGTGGCGGCGAAGAAGAGGCCGGCGTCCGACATGGACCAGCTGCGGGTGACGACGATGTTCAGGCCGAACCCGGCGACCGCCGCGACCGCCACCCCGAGCAGGTTCGCGACCCCGTGCCGGGCCGCGCCGCCCAGCTCCCCGGCGGCCGACCGGGCCGGGGCTACCGTCGCCACGACGGCACGCGTCCCCACCAGGCGCTCAACCGCTCGTCGTACGGGGCGAAGTGCTCCTCCAGGCGGGCACGCAGCGCCGGATCCATGGGCGAGCGGGACCGCGCGTTGTGCTTGCCGAACGAGATGTCCGCCCAGTGCGGCAGGCCGAGGAAGTCGCAGACCGCGTCGAACGCCGGCCGGGGCTCGGCGAAGAAGTCGTCCGCGTCGATCACGTGCAGCCGGTCCCGCCCGAAGATCGACTCAAGGCGTTCGAGCTGCTCCACGTACTGGCCCCGGGTCAGGTACGCGTTGTGCTGGAAGTGGTGGCTGTGCGCCGTCGGGTCGGCGAGCAGCCGCTCCCGCTCCCCGGCGATCCGCTCCCGCTCCAGCTCCAGGGCCCGCTCGAAGCCCTCCGACTCGAAGCCCCGCGCCGCCTCGTGGGTGTGCGCCGAGTAGGCCCGCTCCACCGGGTCCCGCAGCAGCACCAGCAGCCGCACGCCCGGCAGGTCCTTCGCGATCCGCTCCCCCGCGAGCGGGTGGAACATGTAGTACGGGCTCGACTCCCCGGTCACCCCGCGCACCCCGACCTGCTCGCGGACCGCCTCGGCCCGACGCACCGTCGGGAAGTGCCCGAGATACCAGTCCATCCCCCGGTCGTAGCCGGTGTCGAAGTAGTGCACGCCCTTGTGGTAGACCGCCGGCAGCACCGCCGGGTGCTGCGACAGGGTCTTGAACAGCGACGTCGTGCCGCAGCGCTGGGCACCCACGATCAGGAAGTCGGGGGCGAGCCGCGACCCGGCGGTCCACCGGCCGTACGTCCGGCTCACCGACCGCACCGCGCGCCGCGCCTGTGCCTTGACCTGCGTCACTTCGCCACTCCTCCCGCACCCGGCCGCCCGGCCAGATGATCCTCCACCGCCGGCAGCAGCCAGGCGTCCACGTGTCCCAGCCGGGCCCCCGCCTCGGCCTGCCGGTCGCGCAGGTAGCGCGCCGCCAGCTCGACCAAGTAGAGCACCGCCACCAGGTCGGCGACCCCGGCCGGCTGGCCGAACGGGGCCAGGTCGTCCGGTGCGGCGGCGATCAGCCGCTCCGCCGCCGCCCTGGGCTCCACCCCGGCCCGGGTGATCGCCGTCTGCACCCGCCGGTGCAGGGCGTCGAACCCCAGCGGCACGTCGTCGGCGAACCGCTCCCAGTCCCACACCAGCACCCGGCCGTCGGCCAGGGCCGCGCTGTTGCCGCCGTTCCAGTCGCCGTGCCAGGCCCCCAGGCCCAGCACCGGGTCGACCCGACGCACCTCGGCCAGCACCGCCCGCAGCCGGGCCGCCTCCGGCCGGTCCCCGAGCGCCGCCAGCTCGCCTTCCAGCCGCCGGTCGTGGGCGCTGCCGGCGTACGGGCGGCGGTCCACGCCGACGCAGCGGCTCACCGCCACCATCGCGGCCCGCTCCGCCTCGGCGGCCGGCGCGGGCGCGGCCCGGGGCAGCCCCACCGGCAGGGCGCTCTGCACCAGCAGCGCGTGCCCGCCCCAGACGCCGTGGTGCAGCGCCTCGGCCACCTGCACGCCGGGCAGCTCCAGCGTCGCCAGCCGGGCCAGCGCCGCCGCCTCCGCCTCGACCAGGGCCCGGGTGAGCGGGTCGACGCCGAGCTTCGCGTACCCGATCGGGACGCCCGCGGCGTCGAGGAGCTGGACCACCGGCTTGCGGTTGGCCCGTGCCGGCCCGATGTGGATGCTCAGCAGCGCCGGACGGCCCAGCACCGCGGCCAGGTGCGCGTCGAGCGCGCCGCCGCCGGAGCCGCCCGCGTCGCCGCCCGCGTCGACCACCAGCCGGTCCCGGAACGCCAGCCGGCCGAGCCCGGTGCGGAACGCGGTGGCCAGCACCGCGCGGCGCAGCCGGGCCTTCGCGCTCTGCGCCTCCGTGGAGTGCCGCACCGCGCCGGCCGCCGCCCGCCGGGAGCCCGCCGGCACCAGCAGCCGGGGCCGCGCGGCCGACGGGACCACCGCGAATCCGGCCCGGCCGCCGCGCCGCAGCGCCGGTCGGGCCGGCGCCGGCCAGACCAGGCCGGCCAGTTCCGGCAGGTACGCGCCGCGCGCGTCGGCGCCGGGGGGAGGGGTGAGCATCAGTGGAACCGCCGTTCGGGCCGGGCACCCGGCGCGGGCGCGGCCTCGACGGCGGCGAGCCGGGCCTCGCGGCGCTCGGCGCGCAGGTGCAGGTCGTTGCGGGCGAGCAGGGCCACGCTGATCAGCCCGTACGCCAGGGTGGTGTTCAACGAGCCGTAGAGGAACTGGAAGAACAGCATCAGGATCAGCACCAGGCTGCCGGCGATGCCGATCGGGGTGTGGTCGTGCCGGAACCGCCACAGGCACCAGAGGAAGAACGCGCTGTAGCAGAACGCGCCCACCCAGCCCTGGCCGGTCAGCAGGTTCCACACCTGCCCGTTGCTGCCCAGCTCCCGGTTGCCGCACTGTTTGCACTCGGCCGACTTGCCGATCGCGATCGACCGGTTGCTGCCGATCAGGGCCCGGTTGCCTCCGTAGCCGAGCACCGGCGAGTGGTTGGCCGCCTCGACCGCGCCGCTGGACAGGGTGGCCCGGATGTCGTCGCTGTGCCCGTTGGCCATCCGCTCGTTGAGCAGGTCGCCCAGCGGGGACGCGAGCACCGCCACCCCCATCAGCCCGCTCGCCAGCGCCAACCCGACCAGCACGACGACCCGGCCGCGCAGCGCCAGCCGCACCGCGACGTACACCGCGCCGACCACCAGCCCGATCCACAGCCCCCGGTTGAGCGAGTAGACGATCGGGAAGACGGCGGCGACGACCACGAGGTAGCCGGTGAGCCGGCGCGGCCCCCGGCCGAGGACCACCCAGCCGACGATGAACCAGATCAGCAGGATCGCCATGTTCTCGCCCCAGGTGTTGGTGTATTCGAAGGGGGCGGCCGGGCGGGGCGAACTGGCTTCCCCGGCGAGCACCTCCTGCACCTGGGCGACCTCGACGTGCATCAGCCGGTTGACGAACGGTTCCTTGGCGATGGCGGACGGCAGGATGAAGTTCAGTGGCGCGACGAACTTGAGCTGCGGGAACAGCGCGCCCACGTACCCGCCGATCACGGTGACCACGGCCATGAAGCCGAACAGCTTCACCAGCCGGCCCCGGGGCAGCTCCCGCTCGCTGAGGTTGAGGACGTAGAGCATCGTCACCGTCAGGGCGGTGTAGTTCATCACCCGGATGCCCCAGCCGATGAACCGGCCGGAGCCGCTCGGGGGGAGCGTGTTGGGCGCGGTGATGCCGAGCATCAGCCCCGAGAGCACCACCCAGGCCAGCAGGATCAGCCAGATCCCGAAGCCCGGCGGCACCTTCACGTTGCCTCGCCGGTAGAGCTGGAAGGCCATCGGGACGGCGAGGATGGCGAAGATGAACGACGGCAGGCCCAGCGCCCACCACACCGGGTAGAGCACGAAGAGCGCGGTCACCGGCCAGGCGACGGGCAGCCGCAGCGACCAGCGCCGGGCCGGCGCCTCCGGCGGATGCTGCGCGGGGTGCTGCGGCGGGCCGGCCGGACGCCGTCCCGCCGGCGCCGGCTCCGGTCCCGATGCCGGCCGGAGCGGGGCGGCCGTGGTCATGTCACGCTGACCTTGGCGGTCTTCGGGGCGTAGATCACCCAGGCCGGTCCGGGCTGCGGCCGGACCTGGAAGCCGCCCTCGTCGGTGACGTTGCAGACCAGCTTCTGCCCCGGCTTGCTCCAGTTCGCTGCGGCGCTGGACGGGCCGGACACCACGAGCGCCGCGCCGGAGCCGTACACGTTCGCCCCGGGTAGCGAGCGGGGGCTCGGCTTGCGCACGGTGAGGGTGCGGTATTCCATCGTGAGCACCACCACCGAGGCGACGCTCACCGTGACCTTGCCCACCTTGCCGCGCCACGACGCGCTGGCCGCGTCGTACGTCCAGGTCTGCGTGGGGTGCCCGGGGGCGGCGACGGTCAGCTTGCCGGCCGGATTGACGCCCTGGCTGGCCAGCGGCGCGCCCGGGGTGGCGTGGTCGAGGACCGGGGTCGGCGCGGCACCGCCCTTCGGGGCTGCCGCCCGCAGCGCGGCGGTCGACGCCTGACCCGACGGGAACGCCGCGTCGCGCTGCGCCGGGGTGACCCCCTTCAGCTCGGCGGCGGCGAACTGGTTGAGGAAGCCGGTCGGCCCGCCCGCGTAGCCGACGAAGGGGTGCAGCACGCCGACGGTGCGGATGTCCACGGGGCGGATCTCCGCGACCGGGCCCACCTTCGCGGCGTCCCGGGACTGGTAGACCGCCGTCAGGTGCAGGCTCTCCGACTCGGCGAACTCCTGATAGACCACGTCGGCCTCGGCCAGCCCGACAGGGCTCGTGCCGGCGGCCACCCGCACCGGCACCACCACCGCCTGGCGGCCCGCCACCTCCTCGGTGACCGGCCTTCCCGACAGCGGCGCGGCCGGCAGGCTCGGGGTCGGGGTGGGCCGGGGGGCCGGAGAACCCGGGTCGACCACGTTGGTGGCCCCGGGCGGCTGCTCCTCGGCGCAGCCCGCGCCGAGCGCGGCGACCAGCGCCACCGCGAGCGTGTTGCCCAGGGCGCGCCGACGGTTCACTCCCTGTCCTCGACCGGGTCGAGGGCCATCGAGTATCGGCCTGGGTCGATGCCGTCGGAGTCCCGCGACGAGCGGTAGACGGTGGACTTGCCCGGGGGCTTCGGCTGGGTCGTCGGCCGGGACGGGGGAACCGCCGCCGGCGGGGCGGGCGGCGGAATCTGGACCGCCGGGGCGGGAGTGGGCGTCGGCCTGGCGGGCCCCTGCGGCCCGACCGGGCGGGCGTCCCGGCCGCCGGCGGTGGGCCGGCCGTCCCGGGCGTCGGCCGAGGGCCGGCCGTCCCGGGCGCTGGCGGCGGGGCGGGGGAGGATCATCGTGGACTCGATGTTGGGCGGGCCGGCCTGCGACGGCACCGGGTTTACCCGTGGGCGGGGCGACGGCGGACCGTCGCGCCGCGCCGCCGGGGCGGCGGGCGGGGCCGGGACGCGCTCGGCCAGCCGGGGGGCCAGCACCGCGCCGAGCACCGGCGCGTCGACCTGCTCGAACTGGTGCATCGCGGCGGTGATCTCGCTGCTGCGGGTCTGCCCGCCCTCGATCACCAGGATCACCCCGTCGACGTGCCGGGCCAGCGCCTGCGCCTCCACCGCCGCCGTCGGCTGGGCCGTCTCGATCAGCACGTGGTCGAAGCGGGCGGCCAGCTCGCCGAGGACCTCCAGCATCATGGCGACGGGCAGCTCCACCTCGGTGTCGAGGTTGCCGGGGAACAGCACCCGCAGCTGGCCGAGGCCGGGAGTCGGGGTCAGCGCGGTCAGCACCGACACGTCGTGGCGCAGCACGTCGGCGAGGGTGTGCCGGGGCTTGACCCCGCCGAGCATCGCGGGAAGCGGAGAGTCCCGCTTGGTCGTGACCACCGCGACCTGCGCGCCGGTGCGGGCGTACGCGGCGGCGAGGTTGCCGACCACGAAGCCGGCCGCCGGGCCGGGCGAGGTGTCGGTGAGCAGCAGCTGGCGGCCCCGGCCGGGCTGCGGCTCGGGCATGGTCGACAGCAGCACGTTGCGTAGCCGGCCCAGCTCGCGGGAGACCTCGTGGCCCGCCGGCAGGATGGTCAGCCCGGCCTGGCCGGTCGGCAGCTCCAGCAGCATCGGCAGGTTGAGCCGGTCGGCGACGTCCCGGCCGCGTCGGACCCGGGTGTCGAGCCGGTCCAGCACCAGGGCGACCACGATGCCGAACAGCAGCCCCGCGCCGAGGCCGCTGGCCAGGTTGAGGGTGGTGTTCGGGGAGCTGGGCTTCCGGGGCAGCGGCGCGTCGGAGATGATCTCGCCGGGGTCGAGCGCGGTGCTCAGCAGCGGGCTCAGCCGGCCGTTGAGGCTGGCGAGCTGGTTGGTCAGCACGTTGCGGTCGGCCTCGGCCCGGGCCCGCTCCGCCGAGTTCGGCGGGGCGGCGGCGATCTTGCCGGCGACGGCGGCGAGCTGCTTGTTGGTCTCGGAGATCTGCTGCTTGAGCGCGGTGGTCTCGTTCTCCAGGGACCGGGTGGCCGTGGCCAGCCGCAGGTCCAGGTAGGCCTGGGCGAAGGAGTGCGAGCCGGCCTGCGCCGCCTCGGGGCTGCCCGCCTCGAACGCGATCTGGAGCACCTGGCTGTTCGGCGGCACGGTGACCGACAGCGACCGGACCATGTCCTCGGCGGGGAGGTCGGTCTTCAGCAGGGCCTGGGCCCGCTCGGCGACCACCAGGGAACGGACGACCTGTGCCTCGGTGTCGAGGTTGACCTTGGCGCCGGGGTTGGCGTCCGGGCCGACCTGGCGGACCAGCAGCGACGTGGTCGACACGTACGTGCGGGTCTGCACCTGGCTGACCAGCATGCCGGCGCCCGCGCCGAGCAGCGCGGCCACCACGAGGATCCACCACCGGCGGCGCAGCCACTCGAGGTAGGTCATCAGCGTGGGGCCGTCTGAGTCGCGCAGATCGGCGTGGTGAGACGAGGGCATCGGGGTGTGTCGCTCCCTTTGGACCGGACCGGCCAGTCGTCCGTGGCGAGCGGCGCCACGGCGGAAACCTGAGTCTCCCTGATCCGGGCGGTCAGGGGAAGCCGACGAAGCGTCGCTTTCCAGCAACGGCGTCGCAGGGGGAGGATGAGCGGGTGCGGTTTTGCTATCACATCCAGAGCCACCGGTCGCCCGAGCAGCTGAACCGGCTGGTGCACGCGGTGAAGAAGTACAGTCCCGACAGCATTGTGCACGTCAGCCACGACGTGAACGGCGCCCCGCCGGACCTCGCCGAGCTGCGTTCACTGACCGACGTCGCCGTTCAGATGCACGAGGGTGGATACGGTGACTTCAGTCATGTCGACCGCTACATGGCGGCCGTCGACTGGCTGAACGACGAGGGGGTGCAGGTCGACTGGCTGGTGAACATCACCGGTCAGGACTACCCCCTCCGGCCGCTCGGCGAGTGCGAGGCGGAGCTGGTCGACTCGGGCGCCGACGGGTTCATGGAATATTGGGACGCCTTCGGGCCGGAGAGCCACTGGCCGCGCAGCCGCGTCCGCTCCCGCTACCACTTCCAGCACCGCCGGTTGCTGCCGCTCAGCCCCCGGGGCAAGAAGCTGCTCCGCCCGCTCCAGGCGGTCAACCGCGTGCAGCCGTTGGTGCGGCTGCACGTGTCGTACGGGCTGGCGGTCGGCCGCCGGGCCCGCACCCCGTTCGGCCCCGACCTGCGGCTGCACGGCGGGTCGGCGTTCTCCTCGCTGAGCTGGCCCGTGGTGGCCTACCTGCGGGAGTACTTCGACCGGCGACCGGACGTGGTGGAATATTTCCGACACTGCCTCTCCCCGGTCGAGGCGGTCTTCCAGACGATCGTGTGCAGCGCCGACCGGTTCACCCTGGTGCCGGACTGCAAGCGCTACTTCGACTTCCGCGACAGCACCTTCAACCACCCCAAGTCGCTGACCGCCGAGGACCTGCCCCTCGCACTGGCCAGCGGGGCGCACTTCGCCCGCAAGTTCGACTACGAGCGGGCCCCGGAACTGCTCGACACCCTCGACGCCCACCTGGCCGCCGCGGTGTGAGGGGAGCCCGTCAGCGGTAGCCGTAGCGGCGGCGCAACGGCCAGGTCATCGCCCCGACCAGGCGGCGCGGGCCCGGGGCGTACTCGCGGCGCCACTTCTCGTCCAGCGCCAGCGTGATCGGGCCGCTGCGCATCCGGATCCGGCCGCCGGCCACCGCGTGCGAGCCGGCCTGCTCGAACTCGTTGTCGCGGAGGAACTCCAGCGGGTCGACGACGCCGGTCACGTCCGCGGTCAGCGCCGCGATCCGGCCCAGCTCGCCGCGCGGGTCGCGGACCAGGTCCTCGTACCGGACGGTGACCCGGGGCACGCCACGGCGGCCGAGCGCGGCGACCATCGCGTTGACGGTGACCCAGCGCCGGGCGGTCAGCCGCGCCGACCGCTGGTTCATCCGGCCCTTGGCCGAGGTGCCCTCGGGCAGCTCCACCACCTGGCTCCACGAGTACGCCACCCCGCGCGGGTCGCGCAGCACGTGCACCAGCCGCAGGTCGACCTGCGGGGCCCGGGCCAGGATGTACGCCAGCGAGGGGCGTTTGGTGGAGTCGACCACCACCTGTGCCCCGGACACCTCCCGCACCGCCCGGTAGAGCCGCGTCAGCAGCTCGGTGTAGCGGTCCAGGTCCCGCCGGAAGGCCGTGGACATGCCCGGGTTCACGATCAGCGGGATCTTGGCGGTGGCGTCGACCCGGCGTTGCAGCGCCCGTACGTCGGCCACGTCGATCTCCGACCACCCGCCGTACGCCCGGCGGCCCACCTCGCCCCAGAACGGGCACGCGTCGAAGTGCTCGCCGCAGGCGCACCGGAAGTTGCGCTCGACGCCGGACTGCCACAGGTAGAACAGCTCGCCGACGTCGCAGTGCCCGACGAACTGGCCGAGCATCAGGTCGAGCAGCGTGGAGCCGCTGCGCGGCATGCCGCAGACGTAGAGGACGGTGACCGGGGCGGGGGTCACCCCGTCGCCGGCACCCTGTGCTGCCTCGGCCGTCTGGTCGGTCATCCGCGATCCCCTCGCCCGGTGATGTCAGCGGCAGTCTAGGTGCGGGACGGGGGAGCCCGGCATTGGCGGAAGGTCCTGCTGGCAACCATCCGACAGGCCGGATGATGGTGAACGCCACTTATGTTTCTGTTCCGGAGGCCGCTACATTGTGGCGGCGTCGCGTCGCCGGTCGACCGCCCCCGGTGGGCGCGTCCCGGGGCGCGGTGGGGCCCTCGGGAGGCGGGTGTACGTGGAGTCTGGTGAAGTCATGCTCGTCGGTTCCAGCGGCGGGCACCTCGCCCAACTGGTGGCACTCGCGCCGTGGTACCGCGACCGGGCCCGCTCCTGGGTGACCTTCGACACCCCCGACGCCCGCTCGCTGCTCGACGGTGAGGACGTCGTCTGGGCCCACCACCCGACCACCCGCAACCTGAAGAACCTCGCCCGCAACCTCTGGCTCGCCGTGCGGGTGTTCCGGGGGCGGGACGTCGCCGCGGTGGTCACCACCGGCGCCGGGGTCGCCCTGCCGTTCGTGATCGTGGCCCGGCTGCGCGGCATCCCCACGGTCTACATCGAGGTCTACGACCGGATCGACACCCCGACGCTCTCGGCCCGGCTGTGCCGGCCGTTCCTCTCCGCGATGCTCGTGCAGTGGGAGGAGCAGCGCCGGCTCTACCCGAAGGCGACCGTGGTGGGAAACCTGCTGTGAGCCTGCCCATCCCGCGCCAGCGCGGCAACTCCCCGGCCCCCCGCACGATCCTCGCCATGGTCGGCACGGACGTGCACCGCTTCGACCGGCTGGTCGACTGGCTGGAACGCTGGCACGCCGGCCGGGACGCCGCCGCGCCGGAGGTCCGCCTCGTCGTGCAGCACGGGCGCAGCCGCGCGCCCCGGCTGCCGGGCGCGGCGCCGTTCCTGGCCCACGACGAGCTCCAGCGGGCGATGACCGAGGCGGACCTGGTGGTCTGCCACGGCGGGCCCGCCACCATCACCGAGGCCCGCCGGCACGGGCACCTGCCGATCGTGGTGCCCCGGGACCCGACCCACGACGAGCACGTCGACAACCACCAGCAGCTGTTCGCCCGCCGGCTCGGCGCGGCGGGGATGGTCAAGCTGGTCGAGGCCGAGGCCGACCTGGTCGAGGCGCTGGACAAGGGTGTGGCGGACCCGCTGACGTACGCCCTCGCGGCCGACCCGGACCGGCCGGATCCCCGGGTCGCCGCCGCCACGGCGGTGGGCCGGATCGTCGAGGACCTGGTGCGCGCCAGCCGGGAGCCGGGTCGGCGCAGGTGGTGGCGGTGAGCGCCCGGGTGCTCTTCGTCGGCGGGCTGGGGCGAAGCGGCTCCACCCTGCTGGAGCTGATCCTCGCCCAGCACCCCGACGTCTGCGCCGTCGGCGAGGTGGTGCACCTGTGGGAACGGGCGCTCGGCGGCGACGAGCGGTGCGGCTGCGGCGAGCGGTTCACCGCCTGCGACTTCTGGCAGCGCGTCGGCGAGCACGCCTTCGGCGGCTGGTCGACGGTCGACCGCGCCGAGGTGCTGGCGCTCAAGGACGCCGTCGACCGCACCCGGCACATCCCCCGGCTGGCCCGCGCCGAACTGCCCGCCGCGCAGCTCGACGAGGTACGCCGCTACGCCGACCTCTACACCCGCATCTACGCCGCCGCGATGGCGGTGACCGGGGCGCGGCTGGTGGTGGACTCCAGCAAGCACGCGTCCACGGCGTTCGCGCTGCGCTGGGCCGACGACCTCGACCTGCGGGTGCTGCACCTCGTGCGGGACAGCCGGGCGGTGGCGTACTCGTGGGCGAAGCAGGTGCGCCGGCCCGAGGTGGTGGACGCCGAGGCGTACATGCCGACCTTCTCGCCGTTCACGGTGAGCAAGCTGTGGACCGCGCAGAACGCCGCGTTCCACCTGCTGGCCACCCGCGCGCCGGTGGTCCGGCTGCGCTACGAGGACTTCACCGCCGACCCGCGCGGCACGGTCGCCCGGCTGCGCCGCTTCGCCGGCCTGCCCGACGACCCCGACGCGCTGCGGGTGCTGGACCCGTCGCCCGCGCCGCTGCGCCGGGCGCACAGCATCGCCGGCAACCCGCTGCGGTTCAACGCCGGCCCGCTGAGGGTCCGGCAGGACGACGCCTGGCGCACGGCCCTGCCGTCGCGCAGCCGGGTGGTGGTGAGCGCCGCGACGCTGCCCCTGCGCCTGCGGTACGGATACGTCGGCCTCGGCCGCCCGGGCTCCACGGAGGCGAAATGACCGAGCCGATGCCCGACGCGGACGCAATGACCGAGCCGGTCGGCGGGCACCCGTCGGTGACCGCGGTGGTCCCCACCCGGGACCGCCCCGAGCTGCTGCGCAAGGCCCTCGACGCGATCCTCGGCCAGGACTACCCGGGGCGGGTCGACGTGGTGGTCGTCTACGACCAGTCCGAGCCGGACCGGTCGCTGGCCGACGACCCCCGGGTCACCGTGCTGGTCAACCAGCGCACCCCGGGCCTGGCCGGCAACCGCAACACGGGCATCCTGGCCGCCACCGGCGACCTGGTGGCGTTCTGCGACGACGACGACGAGTGGCTGCCCGGCAAGCTCGCCGCGCAGGTCGCGGCGCTCGCCGCCGCCCCCGACGGCGCGTTCGTGAGCTGCGGCATCCGGGTCGACTACGACGGCCGCCAGGTCGACCGGGTGCTGCCCGTCGACCGGGTGCCGCTGGCCGCCCTGCTGCGGGACCGGCACACCGAGCTGCACCCGTCGACGTTCCTGATCCGCCGGGACGCGCTGCTCGACGGCATCGGGCTCGTCGACGAGGAGATCCCGGGCAGCTACGCGGAGGACTACGAGTTCCTGCTCCGGGCCGCCCGGCACGCCCCGCTGGTCAACCTGGTGCAGCCGTACGTGACGGTGCGCTGGCACAAGCAGTCCTACTTCGCCCAGCGCTGGGAGACCATCTCCGTGGCGTTGCAGTGGCTGCTCGGCCGCTATCCGGAGTTCGCCACCGTGCCGGCCGGCGAGGCCCGGGTCAGCGGCCAGATCGCGTTCGCCCAGGCTGCGCTGGGCAACCGGGGCGAGGCCGTGCGCTGGGCGCGGCGCACGCTGTCGCGTAACCCCCGGGAGCCCCGCGCGTACCTGGCCCTGGCCGTGGCCAGCCGGGCCGTCGACCCCGACCGCGTACTGCGTACGCTGCACAAGCGCGGCCGGGGCATCTGAGCCTCGTCAGGAGGCGGCGCACCAGGCCCGCCACGCCTCTCGGCTCGGCGCGTCGGTGAGCCGGAAGTCGCCGCCGGCCACCTCGTAGTCGTAGTACGCCACCCACAGCGGGCGCTGCCCGTCGAGGTAGCGGCTCATCGACCGGATCCACGCGGCCCGGCCGGTGCCGCTGCTGTCCCCGGCGATGCGGACGCTGCCGGTCTCGGCGAGCCCCCAGGGCTTCCCCAGCGCCTTCGACTTGTTGATCATCGGGGTGAAGACCTGCGCCGGGTCGGTGTACCGGTCGTACTTCCCGCCGCTGTTGTAGCAGTCCCAGCCGAGCACGTCGATCGCGTCGCCGCCGGGCCAGTAGTCGTCGAAGCTGCGCCGCGAGTTGGGGTTCAGCGTCCAGCACATCAGGATGAGCGTGGACCGCAGCCGGGGGTTGCCGGCCCGGTCGGCGAGGCCGGCGAGGCGCTTCCACGCGGCCCGGTACTGGGCGGCCGTGTACGAGCCGCGCTCGACGTCGTCCTCCGGCTCGTGGAAGTAGGACCAGTAGACGTCGAGGTCCCGGGGGACCGAGCGGAACCAGGCGGCGAGCTTCGCGTCGTGCTTGCCGGCGGCCACCTCCCCGGGCGGGGCCTTGAACGAGACGACCACCGTCCGGTCGGCGACGTCGGCGCGGCTGCCCGACCAGGACGGCGGCAGCCCCGGGTAGAAGACCCGGACCATCCGCAGCGGGCCGTAGCTGCGGTCGGACCGGGCCAGCCCGGCGGCGAAGCTCTCCCCGTCCTTGAGATAGATGCTCGCCCCGGGAAGCGTGTTCCGCCCGCCCGGGGAGCCGCCGGAGGTGGCCCCGCCGCTGACGTTCGGGCTCGGCGAGCCCGACCTGGGGCCCGCGCCGAAGCCCTCGTTCCCGCCCGGCGTGGGGCGGGCACCGCTGGCTGCCGGGCCGAGCCCGGCGTTGCCGCCGGTGCCGTCGGTGACCGTCGGGGCGGGTTGGCCGGGCAGGTCGCCGTTGGTGGCGAGGGCGACCGTGGTGCCCAGCGCGACCGCGCCGGCGGTCAGCGGCAGCAGCCACCAGCGGCCGAGCAGCAGCCGCCGGCGGCGGGGCGGGTCGGGATCGGGCGGGGCGGGTGCGAGAGTGGGTGCGGCGGTGGGGCCGGGACTCATGACCCTCCTCGGATCGGCGGTGCCGGAGCGGGCATCGTCAACGGTAGCGGTCGATGGCCGAGAGCAGGGACTCCGCGTGCTCCGGCCGGCACACCAACAGGTCCGGAAGGCGCGGGTCGTCCCGGTTGTAGCGCAGCGGCGACCCGTCGATCCGGGACGCGTGCATGCCCGCGCCGAGGGCCACGGCGACCGGGGCCGCCGAGTCCCACTCGTACTGGCCGCCGGCGTGCACGTACGCGTCGACCTCGCCGGTGACCACCGCGCAGACCTTCACCCCGGCCGAGCCCATCGGCACCGCGCGGGCACCGATTCCCTCGACCAGCTCGCTGACGAACGCGGGCGGCCGGCTGCGGCTCGCCGCGATCCGCAGCGGCCCGTCGACGGCCGGGGCGGCCGGAACCCGGTTGCCGAGGACCAGCGGCGCGCCGTCGGGGCCGGTACGGGCCGGCATGCCGACCGCGCCGGCGACCAGCGCGCCGTCCGGGGCGGCCGAACGCTGCCAGAGCGCCACGTGCACCGCCCAGTCGTCGCGCCCTTCCTCGGAGAACTCCCGGGTACCGTCCAGCGGGTCGATGATCCACACCCGGTCCGCGGTGAGCCGCGTCGGCCGGTCCACGGCGGACGGGTCGTCGGCCCAGGCCCGCCGGCTGTCCGCCTGCTCCTCGGAGAGCACCGCGTCGGCCGGGCGCCACCGGGCCAGGGCGGTGGACATCAGGTCGTGGGAGACCTTGTCCCCCGCGTCCTTGAGGGCCTTCGGGTCGGCGAAGCCCTGCTCGGCGCGGAGCGCGGTCAGCGCCACGCCGGCCTCGCCGGCCAACCACTCGGCGAACGCCTGGTCGTCGAGCCGACCCGTACCGTCCTCGGTCACGTGAACCTCACCACTCCTCCGGTGCTGCCGCCGGACCGTCCTGCGCCGCCCGGCCGGACGCCATCCTTCGGCGGTCGCGCGGTCGCGGCCAGACACCGGTCCGATAATCGACAACGAGTGTCGCGCACCTTCGACGCTTTCCGCTTCGGCCGTTCGCCGCCCGTCGACTGCCCGCATGTTGAACTTGGCGTGTATGCCGGTCGGAGCGCCCGGGCCAGGCCCTAGGCTCGTCCGCATGACCGCCGAGCAGCTGATCTCCTTCGCCCGTGGCGCTCCCTCGCTGGACATCGTCGATGTCGAGGGGCTCAAGGCCGCCGCCGTCCGCGCCTTCGACGCCGACCCCGCCGGGGTCACGGCGTACGGCACCTCCGTCGGGTACCCGCCCCTGCGGAAGTGGATCGCCGAGAAGCACGGCGTCGAGGCCGACCAGGTGCTGGTCACCAACGGCTCGCTCCAGGCCGACGCGTTCCTCTTCGACCACCTGGTGCGGCCCGGCGACGCGGTCGTGGTGGAGCGCCCCACGTACGACCGGACGCTGCTCAACCTCCAGCGGATGGGCGGCGAGATCCACGGCGTGACGGTCCAGCCGGACGGCCTGGACACCGCCGAGCTGCGCAAGCTGCTGGAGTCCGGGGTACGCCCGAAGCTCGCCCACGTCATCCCGAACTACCAGAACCCGGCTGGCGTCACGTTGTCGCTGGACAAGCGGCGGGAGCTGCTCGACCTGGCCGCCGAGCACGGCTTCACCCTCTTCGAGGACGACCCGTACGCCGACATCCGGTTCCGGGGCGAGCCGCTGCCCTCGATGCTCTCGATGGACACCCGGGGTGTGGTGGTGCACGCCTCCAGCTTCACCAAGACGGTCTGCCCCGGCGTGCGGGTCGGCTACCTGGTCGGGCCGGCGGACCTGATCGGCGACATCGCGAAGAAGGCCACCAACCTCTACATCTCGCCGGGCATGGTGTCCGAGGCGATCGTGCACCAGTTCTGCGTCTCCGGTGACATCACCCGTTCGATCGAGACGGTCAGCGCGGCCCTCGGCGAACGGGCCCGGGTGCTCGCCGAGTCCCTGCGCCGACACATCCCCGAGGCGCGCTTCGTCGAGCCGGACGGCGGCTACTTCCTCTGGGTCGAGCTGCCCGAGGACGTGCTGGTCGACCGCCTCGCGCCGGCGGCGGCGGAGCGCGGCGTGGCGGTCGTCAAGGGCAGCGACTTCGTGCTCGACGGCGGGCAGCACGCGCTGCGGCTGGCCTTCTCGGCGGTCACGGCGGACCGGATCGACGAGGGTGTTCGCCGCCTGGCGGAGGCGATGGCGGCCGTTCGGGGCTGAATTCCTGTCGGATTCGTCACAACACGGCGGTGCGGGCCGGGTGGGCCTCCCGGCCCGGCCGGTCCACGGCCCACAATGCTGCGAGCGCCGTTCACCAAAGCCGGCCCTGCCTGCCCCGATGCGGGCACGGCGGTCCCGGCCAGCGGCGCGCGAGGCATCACCCCCGCCCCCAAGGGCACCGGGTGGGCCGGGTCGCCCCTCACCCCCCTGATGTGGCCCGGCCCACCCGGCGCCGCCCCGCCCCCCGACGGCCTCCGGCGGGCGGCACCGGTCGGCCCGTCTCCGGCGGCCGGCGGCGGTCGGCGGCCCTCCGGCGGGCGTAGCCTGCAACCTGCGGCGGCGTCGGCGGTCGCGGCAGCGTGGGGAGGGGGTCGCCATGTCGGATCGGGCGGAGCGGAGCGGAGCCACGTCGCCCACCGGCGCGCGGGCGATCATGCCCCGGGCCTGGGCCCCGGTGCGGGCGATGACCCGGATCCTCAACGCCGACGGCAGCCAGCGCACCGCCGAGCCGCCCGGCCCCGGCGCGGGCCGCAGCGCGGTCATGGACTCCGCCCTCTACGTCGACGGCCGGCGGCAGCCCGGCGACCGGCACTACGCGGAGGCGCTGGCCGCCGCCCGCCGCGAGCGCGGGTTCGTCTGGATCGGCCTGCACGAGCCGGAGCTGGCCGAGATGACGGCGATCGCCGACACCTTCGGCCTGCACGAGCTGGCCGTCGAGGACGCCGTCAAGGCCCAGCAGCGGCCCAAGCTGGAACGGTTCGGCGAGGTCAGCTTCCTGGTGCTGCGTACCGCCCGATACTGCGAGCACGACGAGCTGACCGAGAACTCGGAGGTCGTCGAGACCGGCCAGGTGATGCTCTTCATCGGCCCCAACTTCGTGATCAGCGTCCGGCACGGCGACGCCTGCCGGCTCGCCCCGGTCCGCGCCGACCTGGAGGCCAAGCACGAGCTGCTGGCGCACGGCCCCTGGGCCGTCGCGTACGCGATCACGGACCGCGTGGTCGACCTCTACCTGGAGGTGGCCGACCGGCTGGAGGACGACCTGGACGTCCTGGAGGTCGACGTGTTCGACCGGCAGAGCATCGGCCGGATCCAGCGGATCTACCAGATGAAGCGGGAGCTGGTCGAGTTCAAGCGGGCCGTCGCCCCGCTGCAGCGCCCGCTGATGACCCTTACCGCGCAGGTCAGCCGGGAGATCCCGCAGGAGGTGCGGCGCTACTTCCGGGACGTGCAGGACCACCTCAGCCGCACCGTCGAACAGGTCAACTCCTACGACGACCTGCTCAACTCGATCCTCCAGGCGCGGCTGGCCCAGGTCACGGTCGACCAGAACAACGACATGCGCAAGATCGCGGCCTGGGCCGCCATCGCGGCGGTCTGGACCGCGATCGCCGGCATCTACGGCATGAACTTCGAGAACATGCCGGAGCTCAAGATGACGTACGGCTATCCGGTCGTGCTCGCCCTGATGCTCGCCATCTCGCTCGCCCTCTACCGCTGGTTCCGCCGCAACGGCTGGCTCTGACGGCTCCGCCGTAGCGGCTGGCTCTGACGGCTCCGCCGTAGCGGCTGGCTCTGACACGATCCGGCACCGGGCACGCCCACGGCGCGGGACGACGGGGAGTCGTCGCCGCGCCGCGGGCGATGGTGCGGGGTCAGCTCAGCGCCGGCCGCCGGCCGCCGGTCCCGGTCGCGTTCTTCTTGCCGAGCGCCTTGTCGAGGTTGTCGGCCGGGCGGCCGGAGACGTCCCGGGCGCCCTCGGCGACCGAGGGAACCTTGTCGGTCGGGTGGACGACCGGCTGGGCACCGGGCCGGGCGGGGGAGGTTGCCGCCGAGGGGGTCTCCACGACCAGGGTGTCCACCTCGTCGCGGGCCGGCTCCAGGATGCGGGTCGGCTCGTACTCGGACCATTCCTGCTGTTCGCGGCGGCGGCGCAGCGCCATGGCGCCGGCCAGGCCGGCGACCGTGCCGGCGGCCAGCAGGCCGACCATCGTGCCCCGCGAGCGCTTCTGCTTCCGCTTCGCCTTCATGCTCTTCGCCTTGACCTTCCTGCTCACCGCGGCCTGCCGCACGGCGGCGGCCTTCTTCCCCACGACGGCCTTCCCGGTCGCCTCGGCCTGTGCGTTGCGGACGGCCAGGGCGAGCGGCGCGAGAGCCGCGACCGTCGACGCGAGACCGCTGGACGCCCGGTCCCGCACCACGAGGGCGGTCGGCGCGACGGCTCCCCGGGCCGCCTGGACCCGCGGGCCGACCGTGGCGCCGGCACCCTTGGCCGCGTACGTCGCGGCCTGCCGCAGGTGGCCGATGCCCTGGTTCAGCTCGATCCTCGCCAGCTGCCCCTGGGTCTTGCGCCGCACGATTCCAAACACGGTCCCACCTCCTGGGAGTTGTTCCTTCGTCATCCTCCACCTTCGGATGCCTCCGCACTGCCAGATCGGGCACATGGGAGGATCCGCATGGAACTGACCAACGACTGAGGAGTACCCGTGGCCGAGGCTGTCTACGCCACCTTGCACACCAACGCCGGCCCGATCCGGCTGGAGCTCTTCCCCAACCACGCGCCGAAGACGGTTCGCAACTTCGTCGACCTGGCCGAGGGCAACAAGGAATACACCGACCCGCGCACGGGCCAGCCGGGCAGCGGGCCGTACTACGACGGCACGATCTCGCACCGGGTGATCAGCGGCTTCATGGTCCAGATGGGTGACCCGACCGGCACCGGTCGCGGCGGCCCGGGCTACAAGTTCGGTGACGAGTTCCACCCCGAGCTGCGCTTCGACCGGCCGTACCTGCTGGCCATGGCGAACGCCGGGCCGGGCACCAACGGCTCGCAGTTCTTCATCACCGTCGGCCCGACCCCGCACCTGAACAACCGGCACACCATCTTCGGTCAGGTGGCCGACGAGGCGTCGGTGAAGGTCGTCGACTCGATCGCCAACACCCCCACCGGCCCGAGCGACCGCCCGCTCCAGGACGTGGTCATCGAGCGCGTCGAGATCGAGCGCGTCCCGGCCTGACCGGCTCCGCGAGGTACCTTTGCTCGCATGACTGAGCGCCCCGCGGCACCGGGAGGCAGCAGCCGTGAGTGAGTCCCCGCCGACCACCCCGGTCTGCTATCGGCACCCCGGCCGGGAGACGTACGTCCGCTGCACCCGCTGCGACCGGCCGATCTGCCCCGACTGCATGCGGGACGCCTCGGTCGGGCACCAGTGCCCGGAGTGCGTGGACGAGGGACGACGCAGCGTGCGGCCGGCGCGCACCGCCTTCGGCGGCGGTGCCGTCGGCCGCCTCGGCTATGTCACCAAGGCCCTCATCGCGCTCAACGTGCTGCTCATGCTCCTGTCCATCGCCTCCGACCGGGGCGGGGACGCGCTGGCCGGCGGCTCCGGCTTCGGTGGTCTGATGGGCGGCAGCACCCCGCTCACCGACTGGGGTTCGGTGCTCGGCCAGGCGCTCTTCCCCGACGGCAGCGTGCACGGCATCGCCCAGGGCGAGTGGTACCGCCTGGTCGCCGCGATGTTCCTGCACTACGGCGTGGTGCACCTGCTGCTGAACATGTGGGCACTGTGGGTGCTCGGGCGGTCCCTGGAGGCCAACCTCGGTCCGCTGCGTTTCCTCGGCCTCTACCTGATCGCCGGCCTCGGCGGGAACGTCGCCGCCTACCTGTTCAGCGCCGAGAACGCCACCACGGCCGGCGCGTCCACCTCGATCTTCGGCCTCTTCGCCGCGCTGATCGTGATCGAACGCCGGATGGGGCGGGACATCTCCTCGGTGCTGCCGGTCCTGGTGATCAACCTGGTCTTCACCCTGACCGTGCCGGGCATCTCCATCCCGGGCCACCTCGGCGGCCTGCTGACCGGCGCGGCCATGGCGCTGGTGCTGGCGTACGCCCCCCGGTCCCGGCGGACGCTGTTCCAGGTGGCCGGCGCAGCGGTCCTGCTGGTGGTGCTGCTCGCCCTGGCGGTCGTGCGCACCCTGATGCTGACCGGCTAGCCCCGGTCCGGCCCGCCGGAGGCGGCGCGGGCGGCGCGTAGCGCCTCGGCCACCTCGCCGGGTGGGGCGTCCAGGTCGTAGCGGCCGAACAGGTGCAGCGACTCGCCCGCGTCGATCTCCAGGACCTCCGTGGACAGGCCCAGCCGGGGCCGCCGGTCCACGGTGATCGCCTCGACGGCGGCCCAGCCGAGCCGGCGGCGGCCGGCGAAGCCGCGGGCCACCGTGATGCCCGCCGGGTCGACCGCGAGCCGCACCGGGGCCAGCAGGTCCCGCACCGCCCAGCCGGCCAGCCCGGCGGCGGCCACCCCGGCGAGCACCGGCGGCACCCGGTCGCCGTCGGCGAAGAGCAGCCCGAGCCCGACCAGCACCGCCGCCCCGACCAGCTTCACCGCAGGCAGGGCCGCGGGCACCCGCCACTGTCGGGCCGACGGCGATGCGGGGGTCAGTGCCGACTCCATCCCACCAGGATGCCAGCCGCGCCCACCCGGGGGCGGCCCGCCGTCGCGGGGGACGGCCGGGCGGGGGAGGGCCCGTCGCGGGGGGACGGCCGGGCGGGGGAGGACGTAGTATCGGGGCAGCCAGGTTACCGGGGAGTAAACATGAGTGACGCGGTCATCGTCGGTGCGGTACGCACCCCGGTCGGGCGGCGCGAGGGCAGCCTCGCCGCCGTGCACCCGGTCGACCTCTCGGCGCACGTGCTGCGCGCCCTCGCCGAGCGCACCGGGATCGACCCCGGGCAGGTCGACGACGTCGTCTGGGGCTGCGTGTCCCAGGTCGGCGAGCAGTCGTGGAACGTCGCCCGCAACGCCGTCCTCGCCGCCGGCTGGCCCGAGTCGGTGCCCGGCACCACCCTGGACCGGCAGTGCGGCTCCAGCCAGCAGGCCCTGCACTTCGCCGCCGCCACCGTCCTGTCCGGCCAGGCCGACCTGGTGGTCGCGGGCGGCGTCGAGTCGATGACCCGGGTGCCGATGGGCTCCAGCGTCGGCGGCGGCACGCCGTTCAGCGCCCAGGTCCGCGACCGCTACCGGGGCGTCGAGGGCTTCGCCGGCGACGAGCCGCTGCCGTTCAACCAGGGCGTCGGTGCCGAGCTGATCGCCGCCCGCTGGCACTTCTCCCGGGCCCAGCTCGACGAGTTCGCCCTCGCCAGCCACGTCAAGGCCGCCGCCGCCCAGGACGCCGGCGCGTTCGACCCCGAGCTGGCCCCGGTGGCCCTCGCCGACGGCGGCAAGTTCGCCGCCGACGAGGGCATCCGCCGGGACACCTCGCTGGCGAGACTGGGCGGCCTGAAGACGCCCTTCCGCGCCGACGGCGTGGTCACCGCCGGGTCCGCGTCCCAGATCTCCGACGGTGCCGCCGCGCTCGCCGTCACCACCGCCGAGTGGGCCAGCCGCCACGGGCTGCGCCCGCTGGCCCGGGTGCACACCGCCGTGGTCGCCGCCGACGACCCGGTCACCATGCTCACCGCACCCATCCCGGCCACCGCGAAGGCCCTGCGCCGCGCGGGGCTGGGCATCGAGGAGATCGGGGTGTACGAGGTGAACGAGGCGTTCGCCTCGGTGCCGCTTGCGTGGCTGGCCGAGACGGAGGCGGACCCGGAGCGCCTGAACCCGCGCGGCGGCGCTATCGCCCTCGGCCACCCGCTCGGCGCGTCCGGGGCCCGGATCATGACCTCGATGCTCCAGCACATGCGGGACAACGGCATCCGCTACGGCCTCCAGACCATGTGTGAGGGCGGCGGCATGGCCAACGCCACCATCGTCGAGCTGCTCTGACCGTTCGCGGCGGGGCACGTGGCGGCCGTCATGGCGAGTCCGGCACGCCCCCGGCAGGCTGTCCGGAATGGACACCGCACTGTGGTACCGGGAGTTCGGCGAGCGCGAGGCCCGGGGCGAGTCCCCCACGTACGAGCGACTGGCCCACGCGGTCGCCGGTGACCGCCGGCTGGTCACGCTCCTCGACGACCTGCCGGAGCCGAAGCGGCAGCCCAACCTGCTCTTCGGCGCCGTACGTCACCTGGGTGGCCCGGTCGACGACCCGGCGGCGTTCCGACGTTGGACGGCCGGGCACTGGGCCGAGGTTGCCGCGACCGTGCGGGCCCGGCTGACCGCGGCGGCCCGGATCGCCCGCGCCGACCCGCCCCTGCTGCCCCGGGGGGACCTGCTCACCGACCTGCCGGTGCTGGCCGCCGCCGCGCCGCCGGACGCCACCCTCGTGGTGTTCCACAGCGCCGTGCTCGCGTACGTGCCGCCGGACGCGCGGGCCGGGTTCGTCCGCACGGTCGCCGGACTGCCGGGACACTGGATCGCCAACGAGGCCCCGGCGTACTGCCGGGGATCGCCGTGCCGGCCCCGCCGGACGACACGACCCGCTTCCTGCTCTGCCTCGACGGGACGCCGGTCGCCTGAGCCGGGCCGCACGGCCAGGCCCTGTACCCGCTTCCGGGGCCCGCCGCCGGAGGTTTGTAAGAAGGGGACCCTTCTCTACCGTATGCGTTAACAAGGGGCCCCTCCTTGCCCGTGGAAGTTCCGTAGATTGGCCGTTGCCCATATCAGGCGCGGGGTGGGCTCGTTGGTCACGTCATGGACGTCTTCTCCCGAACGTTCCTTCCCGCCGCCGCCGAGACCGGGCTGGCCGTGCAGGCCGTCAGCCGGCACGTGCCGGTCTTCCGCCGCTGCGTCGGCGCCGGTGACGCCACCGTCCTGGTCGCCCGGTGCGGCCGGCCCGACCGGGTTGCCGGCGAATACCTGCTGCTGCTCACCCATCGCCGGCTCGTGATCACCCGGCAGTCCCGGGTGCTGCACCGGCTCCGCCTGCACCTCAACGCCGAGCTGTGCGAGCTCAGCGACGTCACGTGGAGCGCCGACCCCCGACGGCCGGCGGTCGAGCTGGCCGCCACGGCCATCGACGGCGTCCGGGAGCGGTTCGTGATCCGCGTCCAGCACCCGAGGCAGGTGTGGCAGCTCGACGCTCTGCTGCACCACGCGTTCCGCGCCCGGCTGCGCACCTCCCGGGAGCGGGTCGTGGCGGCCATCGGCGATGTGTCGACCACTGCCCGGGGTGCTGCGCTGCGGCCCGTCGTGGTGCACTGAGCGGGTCCTTACCTGATCCGAACATGTCCTGACGTCCCCCGCCGGGCGGCGGTCGGCAATCATGGTCCGGTGACCGTCGACGCACCGCAGCGCGGGCTGGTCCTCGTCGTCGAGGACGAGCCGGCCATCGCCGACCTGGTTCGGCTCTACCTGACGCGGGACGGTTTCGGCGTACACCTGGAACGCGACGGCGCGGCGGGGCTGGCCGCCGCCCGCCGGCTGCGCCCGGTCGCCTGCGTCCTGGACATCGCCCTGCCCGGCCTCGCCGGCACCGAGATCTGCCGGCGGCTGCGCGAGGCCGGTGACTGGACGCCGGTCCTCTTCCTCACCGCGCGCGACGACGAGGTGGACCGGATCATCGGCCTGGAGCTCGGCGCGGACGACTACGTGACGAAGCCGTTCAGCCCGCGCGAGCTGGTGGCGCGGGTCCGCGCCGTGCTGCGCCGCACAGCCGGCGTGCCGGAAGGCGTCGAACGGGCCCGGACGGTCGGCCCGGTCACCCTCGACCCCACCCGCCGCACGGTGACCGTGTCCGGCGCGCCGGTGCAGCTCACCTCCACCGAGTTCGACCTGCTCGCGCACCTGATGGCCCGGCCCGGCCGGGTCTTCACCCGCGAGGAGCTGCTGGCCGGCGTCTGGGGGTACGCGGCCCACTCCGGCACGCGCACCGTCGACGTGCACGTTGCGCAGGTCCGGGCCAAGCTGGGCGGGGCGGCCGGGGTGATCCGCACCCACCGGGGCGTCGGGTACGCCGCCGATGGCTGACCGGCCGTCGACGCCGGGCCGTCCCGCGCCCCCCGTCGATCATTCCGCACCGACCCAGCCCACCGTCGCGCTGCCGGTGATCGGCCCGCGTCCGGCCCGGCCGCCGCGTCGCCGCCCCGGGCGTACGCTCACCGCCCGCGCGGTGCTCGTCACCTGCGCGGTCGCCCTCGTCTCGGTGCTGGTCACCGCGCTCGTCGCCGCCCCGCTGGCGGTGCGCGGCCAGGAACGGCGAGATCAGGAGGCCCTCGCGGCGCAGTCCAGGCTCGCCGCCGACGTGCTGCGGGTCCGAACCTCCCGGCAGCGGGACGCGGCGGGCGACCGGCTGATCCGCCAGCTCCAGGAGCAGGACGTCGACGTGTACGTGATCCGCGCCGGCACGGTCGACCGCGCCGGCCTGCCCCGGCAGGTCGTCAACCGGGTCGCCGCCGGCAACAGCGTCTCCGGCCGGCGGCTGGTCGCCGGCGAGCGCGCCCTCGTCGAGGGGCGACCGCTGCCCGGCGGGGACGGCGTGGTGCTGACCCGCCCCGCCACCCCGGGCCTCTGGGGGCGGGTCGTGCGGGGCCTCTGGCTGCCGCTGCTCGCCGGGCTGGCCGCCGGGCTGGCCGCCGGGATGCTGCTGGCCCGCCGGCTGGCCCGACCGATCCGCGTCGCCGCGACCGCCGCCGCCCGGCTCAGCGCCGGTGACCGGGCCGTCCGCGTGCCGGTCGAGCCGCCGGACGAGGTCGCCGAGCTGGCCCTGGCCCTGAACGGGCTCGCCGCCGCGCTGTCCACCAGCGAGGGCCGGCAGCGGGAGTTCCTGCTCTCCGTCTCCCACGAGCTGCGCACCCCGCTCACCGCCATCCGCGGGTACGCCGAGGCGCTGGCCGACGGGGTGATCGGCGCGGACGAGGTGCCGCGGACCGGGCGCACCATGCTGGCCGAGGCCGAGCACCTGGACCGGCTGGTCCGCGACCTGCTCGCGCTGGCCCGGCTGGAGGCCGCCGACTTCCCCCTCGAACCGGTGCCGGTCGACCTGGCCCGGCTGGCCGCCGACGCGGAACGCACCTGGGCCGACCGCTGCGCCGCCGTGGGGGTGACGTTCCGCGTGGAGATCCCCGACGGAGCGGTGCCCGCGTACACCGATCCGGGGCGCATCCGGCAGGTGATCGACGGGCTGCTGGAGAACGCGCTGCGGGTCGTACCCCCGGGGGCGCCGGTGGTGCTCGCGGCCCGGCCCGCCGGAGCCGGCCCGGCCGACGGCGGGGTGCTGGAGGTGCGCGACGGCGGCCCCGGCTTCACCGACGACGACCTGGCGGTGGCCTTCGACCGGGGCGCGCTGCACGAGCGCTACCGGGGGGTACGCAAGGTCGGCAGCGGCCTCGGGCTGGCGCTCGCCGCCGGGCTGGTACGTCGGCTGGGCGGCCAGATCGCCGCTGGTCACGCCGCCGAGGGCGGCGCGGCGTTCACCGTGCGGCTGCCGGCTGATCCTTACCTGACCCGAACGTCGCGCTGACGCCCCCTGATCACCGGGGCGCGACGCTGGGACCCTCACCGACGAGAGGGAGACCAATGGCACGTCACGGATTCGCGGTCGCCGCCACCTCGCTGCTCGCGGCGGTGGCCGTGGGAGTCACCGGCTGCGGGCCGGCGCGGGTGACGCAGGACACGGCTAAGGAGGTCGCGGTTGACGTGTCCGCCGCGCTGGGCGCGGAGGGGCAGGCGCTCACCGCGCTGGGCTTCGACCCGGGCGACCTCGACCTAGTGGCCGCCCCGGCACCCGAGGGCTCGGCGAACTCGGGCCCGACACAGTCGGGCTCGGCCGCGCCCGCCAGCGGTGAGCCCGGCGCGAAGGACCGGCAGGGCGAGCGGGCGCAGGAGTGGCGCAAGCGCCGGCAGGCGCGGGTGCTGCTGCGGAAGAAGAACACCCTGCACGGCGAGGTCGTGGTGGGGACGAAGGACGGCGGCACGAGGACCGTCGCCGTGCAGCGCGGCGAGGTCACCGCGATCGACGGCGACTCGATGACCGTGAAGTCCACCGACGGTTACACGATGACGTGGACGTTCGGCGACGACCTGCGGGTGGTCGAGCGGCGCAAGACGATCCAGCCCGAGGCGGTGCGGGTCGGCGCGACGGTCGGCGTGGCCGGCGCGAAGGACGGCGACGCCGCGAAGGCGCGCCTCGTTCTGCTCAAGTGAAAGCAGGGCCCCCTGTTAACGCTTTCCGTTGCACAGGGGGCCCTGCCAACGACCCGCCGCGCGGGAAGCGCGAGCGCAGGGCGCGGGAAGCGGCGCCGCGTCAGCGGGGCGGCGGCAGGGCATACCCGACGTAGCCCCGCCAGGCCAGCGTCCAGCCGGCGGGCACCAGCTCGGCGCAGACCTGCCGGTTGCCGGTACAGACGATCGCGTCCGTCGAGGCCGGGTCGGCCGGCGGCCGGTCCGGCAGCACCGACTGGAGCGCGACCAGCTCGGGCGGCCGGCCGTCGGCGTCGCGCAGCAGGAGCCACCACGGGTACTCCCAATTGTCGTTCTGCTGCACCAGCCCGATCCGCCGCGCATCGGCGGCCCGGACCGCGTCGGCCGCTACCCGGAACTCGCCGGCCCACTGCGGCCGGCGCAGGAAACGGGTGTCCCACTCCGAGGTGGTGAAGACCGACCCGGCCCCGACCAGCCGGCGCGGGAAGCCGTACGACAGGGCGAGCACCCCGGCCAGCGCGGACCCGGCCAGCATCGCGACCGCCAGCCCGACCGCCACCGACCGGCGGCCCGGCCCGGCCGCAGAGCCGCCCCCGGACCCGCCGTCAAACCCGGACCCGGGCCCCGACTCGGGCCCCGACGCGAGCCTGCGGCGGAAAAGCGAGTCCAGCCAGAGCCCGGCCAACGGGGCCGCCAGAACCAGGGCGTACAGCAGCAGCCGGTTTCCCCACGGCTGCCACTTGATCATCGCGGTGTGCAGCGCGACGGTCGCCACCACCACGATCGCGTACCCGCGCAGGGCGCCGGCCGAGGCCGGGCTGACCCGGGCCGGTCGGGCCAGCGCCAGCGCCGCGCCGACCAGCGCCAGCGTGCCGGCCAGCGGGAACGCCACCCGGTCCTCGTCGGGATACCAGGCCGGCACCGGAAAGGTCTCCCGGCCGAAGGTGATGGCCCGGTCCTGCGGGTCCACGCCGATCGCCCATGCCCCGGCCACGATCGCCTCGGCGGTGCCCGCCCGGACCGCCGCGAGCGGCGTGTCCAGCGCGGTGTGCCCGATCCGCAGGGCGTTGACCAGGACCGACGGCGGATCGTGCCGTTCCATCGGAATGGACTCGCGCAGCCTCGGCGGCCCCAACGGGTGCCCGAACTCCGCCTGCACGCGGGCCAGGAACGGGCCGACCACCAGCAGGGCCACCAGCAGCACCAGCACCGACCCGGCCACCGTCCGGGCCACGCCACCCGCGCGGGATCCCGGTGGCTTCAGCACGCCGTCGGCCACCGCCGGCCGGGCGACGTCGCCCGCCCCGACCGGGGCTCCGCGGTCGGCCCCGCCGGCCGGCAGGCCGACGCCGCCCGCACCGACCAGGGCCGGCTGGGCCGGTCCGTCGACCCTGGCATTGGCCCGCCGGTCGCCGACTGCACCCCGCACGATCCCGTCGAGGTACGCCAGCCGAAGCTGGCCGATCCCCCAGAGCAGCAGCAGCGGGCCGACCCCGATCAGGCCGCTGGTCTTCGTCACCGCGGTCAGCCCCGTCGCCGCGCCGAGGAGCAGCAGCGTGCCGGCCCCGGCCCGCCGGCGCAGCCCGTCCAGGGCGAAGGTCGCCACGCAGGCCACCCAGGCGGCGCAGACCAGGTCGGTCTGGGTGCTGGTCGCCTGGAGCGCCACCATGGGCGTGGTGGCCAGCACGAACGCGGTGAGCAGCTGGGCCCGCCGCCCCCCGCCGAGCTGCGCGGTGATCCGGGTGACGGCGAGCAGGCAGCCCACCCCGGCGGCCCACTGGAGCAGGTTGTGCAGCGCGTCGCCGCCGGTGAACAGGCGCAGGTGCAGCAGCAGGTACTCCGCTCCGGGCGGGATGGTCACCTGCCGGTGGATCGCGGTGGGCCAGAACTCCAGGCCACCCTGGGCCACCCAGTGCTCCACCTTCGGCAGGTGGTACGTCTGCGAGTCGAAGTTGTTCGGCTCGGCGAGCAGCGCGATGAGCAGCTCCACCAGGACCAGTCCGCCCACCGTGCCGGCGAGCAGCCGTTCGCCCCGGCCGGCCGTACGCCACCGGTCTGCCAGCCGGGCCCGGACGGCGGCCGGGCTCCGGTCGGTGCCGAACCCGGTCGACCCGGTCGCCGCGATGGCGCGGCGGCGTCGCCAGCCCGCCGCCGCCACGGTGGCGGCGACGAAGAGCAGCCACGCGACCGCGAAAGCGGGCAGGGTCAGCAGGCGCAGCGCGCCGAGCAGTTCCACCGTCAGCACCGCGAACGCGCCGGTGACCACTGCGGCCCGGACCACGGCGAGGCGCAGCGGGGCGACGGTGTCCGGCCCGGCGGGGCGCAGCGGGGCGACGGTGTCCGGCCCGGCGGGGCGCAGCGCCACGGCGAGGGACAGGACGGCGACGAGCGGGGCCGCCACGAGCAGGGAGCCGGCTGCCGACATGGCGCGAAGTAAACACCATCCGGCTGAACGGGCGGAGCCCGACGCCCGGCGGTGCTGCACCCCGCTGTGCTGAGCTGCCAAGCTAGGCTAGTCCCGACGTGTCGCCGCCACCGTGGAGATTCCCGTGAAGCTCTCGATCCTCATGCCGGTCTACAACGAGGAAGAACGCATCGCGGATGCCCTCAAGCAGGCGTTGGCGGTCGACTACCCGTGCGAGATCGAGCTGGTCGTGGTCGACGACGGCAGCCGCGACGGCACCGGCGAGGTCCTCGGCCGCGCCGACGACGCGCGGCTGCGGGTGGTCACCCACCAGCGCAACGCCGGCAAGGGTGCCGCCATCAAGACGGCGGTCGACAACGCCGAGGGTGAGTACATGGTCATTCTCGACGCCGACCTGGAGTACGACCCGCAGGACATCCCCAAGCTGCTCGACCCGGTGCTCGACGGCCGCGCCACGGTGGTCTACGGCAATCGCACCTTCGGCAGCCACAGCGCGTACAGCTTCTGGTACGTGATGGGCAACAAGGGCGTCACCATGGCGGCCAACGTGCTGTTCAACTCGTACATCGGCGACCTGGAGACCTGCTTCAAGCTGATGCCGGTCGCGCTCTACCGTTCCCTCGACGTCCGCTCGCGGGGCTTCGGCATGGAGGCGGAGGTGACCGGCAAGCTGCTGCGCCGGCGCATCCGCCCGTACGAGGTGCCGATCAGCTACCGTGCACGCGGCCGCGAGGAAGGCAAGAAGATCACCTGGAAGGACGGCGTCGAGGCGATCTGGATCCTCGGCCGGGAGCGCACCCGCCGCCGTCCCGTGGGTGCCCCGCAGCACTGATCTCGACGGCTCCGACGCGGTGGCGGTGCTGCGGGCCGGCCGTTAGCCTGGGCAAGTTGAAGTCCACTTCAATTCAAGGCGACGTGATGCAGGAATCCCTGACCATCGGCCAACTCGCCGCGCGCAGCGGTGTCGCACCCTCAGCGCTGCGTTACTACGAGCGCCTCGGCCTCATCCGGGCCGACCGCACCGGCGGCAACCAGCGCCGCTATGCCCGCACCGAGCTGCGCCGGGTCGCGTTCATCCGCGTCTCCCAGCAGGTCGGCATCTCGCTGGAGGAGATCCGGGAGGCGCTGGACTCCCTGCCCGCCGCCCGCACGCCCACGGCGGCCGACTGGACCGAACTCTCCACCGCCTGGCGGGCCCGGCTCAGCGAGAAGATCCGACTGATGACCAAGCTCCGTGACGACCTCGACGGCTGCATCGGCTGCGGCTGCCTGTCGTTGCAGCGCTGCGTCCTCTACAACCCCGACGACAAGCTGTCCGGTGAGGGTCCCGGTGCCCGCCTCATGCTCTCCCGTCCCGAGCACGACGCCGGCCCCGAACTCTCCGCGAGCGCCGAGCACCCGGCCTGCGGCGACTGCGCCCCCGCCCCCGCCTAGACGGTCAGCAGCACCTTTCCCACGTGGGCGTTGGAGTCGACCAGGCGGTGCGCCTCGGCGGCCTCGGCCATCGGCACCCGCCGGTCGACGACCGGGCGGACCGTGCCGGCGGCGACCAACGGCCACACCTGCTCGCGTACGCCCGCGACGATCGCCGCCTTCTCCGCCAGCGGCCGGGAGCGCAACGCGGTGGCCGCCACCGACGCCCGCTTGGCCAGCAGCGCCCCCAGGTCCAGCTCCGCCTTCCGGCCGCCCTGCATCCCGATCACCACCAGCCGGCCGCCGGTGGCCAGCGCCGCCACGTTCCGGGCCAGGTAGGCCGCGCCCATGATGTCGAGGATCACGTCCGCGCCCCGGCCGTCGGTGACCTGGCGCACCTCCTCGACGAAGTCCCGCTCCCGGTAGTCGATCGCGTGCACCGCGCCGAGCCCGAGCAGCCGTCCGTGCTTCGCCGACCGGGCGGTCACCACCACCGTCGCCCCGAGCGCCGCGCCGAGCTGCACGGCGAACGTGCCGATCCCGCTGCCCCCGCCGTGCACCAGCAGCGTCTCGCCCCGCGCCAGCCCGGCGAGCCGCACCACGTTCGACCAGACCGTGCACGCCACCTCGGGCAGCGCCGCCGCGTCGACCAGGTCGACGCCGTCCGGCACCGGCAGCAACTGCCCGGCGGGCACGGCCACCCGCTCGGCGTACCCGCCGCCGGCCAGCAGCGCGCACACCTCCCGGCCGACCTCCCACCCGGCCACGTCGGGACCGATCGCGCTGATCACCCCCGAGCATTCCAACCCGGGGTACGCGGGCGCGCCCGGCGGGGGAGGGTAGTGCCCCTGCCGTTGCAGCAGGTCGGCCCGGTTGACGGCGCTGGCCCGCACATCGACGACCACCTCACCGGGGCCGGGCTCGGGGTCGGGCACCTCCGCCCAGACGAGTGCGTCGGGTCCACCGGGCTCCGGGATCGTGATCGCGCGCATGGCCCAGTCATACCCGATCCGGCGAGTCCTCCACGTCCGGGCCGTCCCGGTCCGTCGCCGGTCGGGTGCCGGTGGGACGGGAGTCCGGTGCCGGTGGGACGGCGAGTCGCGGGTCGGTCGGCTTCTGGCAGACTAGGCAACGGTCGCGCCCCTCGGGACGTGGCCCGGGAGGGTTCGCCTAGTGGCCGATGGCGCTGGTCTTGAAAACCGGTAAGGCAGCGATGTCTTCGTGGGTTCGAATCCCACACCCTCCGCACCATCACCAACAGGAACGCCCTCTCAAGAGGGCATTCGATCGGCGGATCATCACCTGACCTTGGGCATTAGCATGTACGCGTGCCGGCGCAGCAGGAGCGGGGCAGGTTCGGCGAGTTGGTCAGCCAGCTGCGGACCGCCGCCAGGCTGACCCAGGAGGAACTGGCCGAGCGCACCGGGCTCAGCGTACGGGCGGTCAGCGATCTGGAGCGGAACCGGGTGGCCCGGCCGCGCCGGGAGACGATCTCCCGCCTGGCCGCCGCGTTCGGCCTGCGCGCAGTGACGGCCGAGGAATTCCACGCCGCCGCGCGGTCGGCGACCCGAACCGGTGGGACGGACCCGATCCGGCCGGCACAGCTGCCCATGGACACACCGGACTTCGTCGGCCGAACCGCGCTCATCGCGGAGGTTTGCGGGGAGCTGACCGGAGCCGGCAACGTCCGCGGTGAGCCGGCCGGCGCCACCCCGGTCGTCTACGCCTTCTCCGGGCCGCCGGGCGTCGGCAAGAGCACGCTCGCCGTCCACCTCGCCCACCAGGTCCGGCACCACTTCCCTGACGGGCAGGTCTTCGCCGACCTCGGTGGTGTCGCCGCCACCGGACCGGCACCGGTTCCGGCGCTGACCGCCACCGTGCTGCGCGCCTTCGGCGTCTCCGGGCGGGACCTGCCCGACGAAACGGCGGAGCGGATCGGCCTGCTCCGCTCCGTGCTGGCCGACCGGCGGGTCCTGATCGTCTGCGACGACGCCGCGACCGAGGCCCAGGTGCGCGCGGTGTTGCCCGGCACCGCGGGCAGCGCCTTGCTGGTCACCAGCCGGCACCCGCTTGCCGGGCTGGCCGGGGCGCGCTTCGTCGCCGTGCCGGTGCTCGCCCCCGAGGAGTCGCTGACGATGTTGCGGGCGATCGCCGGGCCGGCTCGGGTAGGCGACGAGACGGAGTCGGCCCGGGAGGTCACCCAGCGCTGCGGTCACCTGCCGCTGGCGATCCGCGTCGTCGGCGCCCGCCTGGCGGTGCAGCCCGACGCCGCGATCGGTGCGGTCTGCGCCCAGTTGGCGGTGGAGTCGCGGCGTCTCGACGAGCTGACCGCCGGTGACCTCGGGGTCCGTGCGAGCATCGCGCTCAGCGAGGATCTGCTCACCGCCGACGACCGCCGTATGCTGCGGCTGCTGACGCTGCTCGACGCGCCGACCATCACCGGCTGGGCGGCTACGGCGATGCTGCACGGCGGTCCAGGGCCAGTCCCCCCGCACGGCGATCCGGGACCGGCCGGGTCTGCTGCCCCGCTGCCGGCGGCCGGTCTCGACGCACTGGTCCGGGCGAGCCTGCTCGACGAGGTGCCGGTGGGGGGCGGCCGGACCGGGTATCGGTTCCACGACCTGATCCGCGCGTACGGGCGGGAGCGCGCGGCGGCCGAACTGGACGAGGCGACCCGCGCGGCGGCGGTACGGCGCGGTATCGGGGCGCACGCGGTGATGGCGGATCTGGCCAGCCGGCACATGCCCGGCGGCTCGCTGCGGTTGTACGGTGCGGTGGCGCTCGACCCCGCCACCGACCATCCCGCCGACGGTGCCGCGCATCCCGCCGAGGGTGCCGCCGATCCGGCCGCCGTCGCCGACCCGTTGGAGTGGTTCGACTCGACCCGCCCGGCCCTGGTCGCCGCCCTCGGGCAGGCGCTCGACACCGGATTCACCCCGGCGGCGGTCATCATCGCGGACGCGATGGTCGACTTCTGGGCCACCCGGGGCCATTTCGACGAGTGGCGGGGTCTCGTCGAGCGCACCTGGCGGCGGTGCCGGGAGCTGGCGGACACGCCCGGCACGGCCCGGATGGCGCAGCGGCTGGCCGAGTGGCACGTCGTACACCAGCGGTTCGACCGGGCCGACGAGCTGCTGACACAGGCGTTGGCGCTGTTCCGCTCGATCGGTGACGCCGCCGGGCAGGCCAATGCGTGGCTGCTGCTCGGCTCGAACGAACGCAGCGCCGGCAGACTCGATGCGGCCGCGGAACGGCTCACCGCCGCCGCCGAGCTGTTCACCGCCGCCGGGGTGCCCGCCGGTACGGCACACGCGTTGGTGCAGGCGGCCATCGTGGACCGGACCCGGGGTGACTACGACGAGGCGCTGCGCCGGTTCGACCAGGCGCTGGTCATCTTCCAGGCGGTCGGCGACCAGCCCAGGGGCGACCAGCGCGGGGTGGCCCAGGCACTGCTGGGCGCCGGGCTGACCCACCTCGCCGCCGGGGACCTGGCCGCCGGTGCCACAGCGCTCGCGGACGCGCTGGCCGCCGCCGAGCGTACCGCCGATCGGCGCCTGACCGCACAGGTGGTGGCCACCCTCGGGGATCTGCGCGCGAAGCGGGGGGAACTGCCCGAGGCCCGCCGCCTGCTCGTCCAGGCCGAGGAGATGTTCACCGAGTTGGGGCTGCCGGACGGGCTCGCCTTCGTCTCCCAGGCCCTCGGGGCGCTGCTGCTCGCGCTCGGCGAGCCGGCCCAGGCCGCGCGGCACACCCGCACGGCGCTTGGCCTCTACGAGGCAGCCGGCGTACCCGTCTGGCGGGCCCGGACGACGGCGCTGCTCGGCGACATCGCCCTGGCTGCCGGCGCCTCGGAGGAGGCGAGGCGGCACTGGAGCGCCGCGCGGCAGATCTTCGACGATCTGGGCCTGCCTGAGGCGCACGAGCTGGACCGCCGCCTGGGCTGAGGCCGTGTGCCTGGACTTCGACTGCGGCTGATCAGGGTATATCCGGCCTAACCGCCGGTTGCGGCGGTCCCCCGGCAGCGGAAACTGCCGGCGTTACTTCATGGTTTCGCCGACCGTGGACCGCGATAGTCCGTCCCAGGGACGGGCGCGTCCCCGTCACCACGCAGGACACCGCTCCAGGAGGACCCCATGGCTCTAGCCGCCGACCAACACCAGACTTCCTCCCACCGAACCCGCGCGGCCCGCCTGCGCCACCTCGCATCCGTCCTGGGGGTCGTGGTGGGAACCGGGCTGGTCGGCCTGGTGGCGGTGCCGGACGCCTCCGCCGCGGTGCCCCCGCTGCGACCGTTCGTGGACTGCATCCAGCCGAAGCCGGAGGCGGCGGCGGGCATCTACCTCGTCTACTTCGGCTACGAGAGCGACGCCCAGCGGATGCTGGAGTTCGGCGACGCGAACCAGATCGTCCCGGGCCTCGGGTACCAGGGCCAGCCGACCATCTTCAACGGGGGCTACTACCCCCGGGTGTTCGCCGCGATCTTCAACGCCAACGCCTTCCCGGCCATTCACTGGTCCGTCGACGGCCAGGAGGCGATCGCCACCACCGACTCGCGGCGCTGCGCGGCCGGGCTCACCGCCCCGGCCAGCGATCTGACCCGCACGGGCGCCACGCTCAACGGCGTGGTGGTTCCGGGGGGCGCGACGACGACCTACACCTTCGAGTACGGCACGACACCGTCGTACGGCGAAACGACGCCGGCCCGGGAGGTCACCGGCACTGGCGCGCAACTGGTCCAGGCGGAGCTGACCGGCCTGGCACCCGGCACCCGCTACCACTTCCGACTGAGCGCCACCGACGCCGCCGGCACCACGACCGGCGCGGAGCTGGCTTTCACCACCCCGGCCCCGGAGTTGATGATCAGCAACGAGTCGCTGGCGCCGGCCCGGGTCAACCGTTGGTACGCGGCGAGCCTGACCGCGGTCGGCGGCGAGGGGCCGTACCGGTGGCGGAAGGTGAGTGGCTGGCTGCCACCTGGGCTGACCTTCCACCAGCGGACCGGCCGGATCGTCGGCGTCCCGACGCGCGCCACCACCACCAGCATCACCGTCAAGGTGATCGACTCGAACGGGACGACCGCGACCCGGACCCTGTCGATCACCTCCTACCGTCCCTGAGCCGGGCGCGCGCCGACGGCCACCGTCCCCTGGCCGGCGACCGGCGGGGACAGGCGGCGGCGACGAACGGCGGGCCGGCGCGGCGATCACCTGCGTGCCGATGACCGATTGACCCTGGGCATCGGGGTAAGAAGGGGCGCAGAAGAACCGCGCTCACCGGAAGGACCATCCCCGATGTCCCTGGAACGACCGATCGCCCCGGACCCGTACGAGCTGCTGCCCACCGTTGCGTCGTTCGCCCTGACCAGCGAAGACGTGCACAATGGCGAGCCGATGGACGCCCGGTACGCCCACGGCAGCGTCGGCGGCGAGAACGTCTCGCCCCACCTCGCCTGGTCGGGCTTCCCCGCCGAGACGAAGAGCTTCGTGGTCACCTGCCTCGACCCGGACGCGCCGACCGGCAGCGGCTTCTGGCACTGGGTGCTGGTCGACGTGCCCGCCTTGGTGACCGAGCTGCCCCGGGGCGTCAAGGAGGCCGACCTGGGCGGCGCGTTCAGCGTCCGCAACGACTACGGCGACACCGGCTTCGGTGGGGCCGCCCCGCCTGCGGGTGACCGCCCGCACCGGTACGTCTTCGCCGTGCACGCCGTCGACGTCGAGCGCCTCGACGTGGGCGCGGGGGCGAGCTGCGCGTACGTCGGCTTCAACCTGGCCTTCCACACCCTGGCCCGGGCGGTGATCCGCCCGACGTACCAGGTCAAGGACTGACCCGGGACCCACCCGCTTCCGCGATCTTGCACTTGGGGCCCACTGTTCACGCCTTTTGCCCGCTTTGCCGGGGCCCTAAGTGCAAGATCGCCGCAGAACGGGGTGGGGGTCAGGCGGGGACTCGGGCCACCGCGAAGACGGACTGGCCGAACGGGGGGCGGACCAGCTGCTCGGCGGCCTTGGTGGCGGGGAGGACCAGGGTGTCGTAGACCTTGACCATCGGCCCTTCCTTCGGCATCAGCCGGAAGACCTTGGTCGCCATGAAGTAGCCGATCAGGCCGAGCGCGTTCGCGTAGTGGATCTTCTCCACCGTCAGGCCGGCCTCGGTCATCGCGGCGGCCAGGGTCTTCTTCGTGTACCGCCGGACGTGGCCGGTGGCGATGTCCGCCGGGCTCATCGCGAACTCGAACGCCGGCACGATGATGATGACGTTGCCGCCGGGCCGGACCAGGTCGCGCATGCTGCGCAGCGCGCCCACGTGGTCCTCGATGTGCTCCAGCACGTTGTACGAGACGGCGGCGGTGTAGTCCCCGCGCTCGGTGTGCGGCAGCAGCATCTGCCGCACCTCGATGGTCGGCTGCTCGGCGAGGCGCTCCTTCAGCGCGATCAGCCGGTCCGGGTCGGCTTCGGTGGCCGTGAAGCGGGGGAGGTGCGCCGACCACTCCAGGGCGTAGTCGCCCAGCCCGCTGCCGATCTCGATAGGGTTGTCACCGAGGTGCGGGACGGCCAATTCGACGAACCACCTGCGGTGGTTGACCGCCGTCGCGAGCCCTTCAAGGACCTCGGACTGGACTCGCTGATCCCCAGTGATATCTGCCATACGTCGATTCCTCACGGTGTGACTCGACCTGCCCCGGGACCGACAGAGTGAACCATCCGAAGCGGACGGCGGGGAAATCGGGGCACCGTGGTGGCCGAATTGCGGTCGGGGGTGGGCACGAGATCGGCGGTCGGCGAACCCGGCACATAGTACGCCAGTCCACCGAAACATGTCACGTCAGTGCCATACCCTGACTACTCTACGAATTGTCATGACTACTCCTCAATCGAACCGCCCGGGTGGCGGGGTCGGGGGCGGCGGGGCCGGCTCCCCGGTGCAGGGCGCGCCCGACGAGGGGCGGGCCGGTGCCGCAGCGGCCCGCCGGGGGCGGTGGACGGATGTCGCCGCGGTGCTCAGCTTCGCGCTGATCGCCCTCTGGGTGACCCTGCGGTTCTGGTTGCACCCGGCGCACGGGGTGCGGGACAACCGATCCGATCAGGCGCTCTTCGAATGGATGCTGGCGCACGGGGCGCGCGTGGTGACCGATTTTGCATATCCGTTCGGCTCGGACCGGATGAACGTGCCGGACGGCGTGAATCTGATGGCCAATACATCCGTATTGTCCATTTCATTGCCAATGACGCCGATCACCGTCCTGTTCGGGCCGCGTACCGCATTCCTGGTCTTTCTCACCGGCGGCATGATCGCCACCGCGACCGCCTGGTATTTCGTGCTTTCCCGCGTGCTGATCGGAGCCCGGGGGCCGGCCTGGCTCGGGGCCGGCTTCTGCGCCTTCGCCCCCGCGATGGTGTCGCACGCAAACGCCCACCCCAACATCGTCAGTCAGTTCGTGGTGCCGCTCATCGTCTGGCGCACCCTGCGGCTGCCGGACGGGGGCCGGTGGCTGCGCAACGGCGTACTGCTCGGCCTCGTCATCGTCTGGCAGGCGTTCATCAACCTGGAGATCCTGCTGATGACCGCGATCGGGCTCGGCGTCGTGGTCGTCGCGCTCGCCCTGGGCCGGGCCGGCCTGCGCCGGCAGGCCCGACCGTTCCTCGCCGGACTCGCGGTCGCCGCCGCCCTCTCCGGCGTCCTGCTGGCCTACCCGATCTACGTGCAGTTCTTCGGCCCTGGCGCGTACGAGGGGCTGTCCCGGCTGATCCGCGGCTACCGCACCGACCTGGCCGCGTTCACGGCGTTCGCCCGGGAGTCGGTCGCGGGGGACCCGGAGGCCAACCGAAAGCTGGTGAAGAACCCGACCGAGGAGAACGGCTTCTTCGGCTGGCCGCTGGTGGTGCTGGTGGGCGCGCTCGTGTGGTGGCTGCGCCGCAACCCCGTGGTGCTCGGCCTCGCGGCCGTCGGCCTCCTCTTCGCCGTGCTCTCGCTGGGCCGCGAGATCCAGTTCGAGGGCCGGGCGACCGGGATCGCCGGCCCCTGGGCCGCGCTGGAGGACCTGCCGATCCTGCACTCCGTGGTGCCGACCCGGTGGGCGCTGGCGACCGTACCGATCGTCGGGGTGCTGCTCGCGCTCGGCGCGGACCGCGCCCGCCGGCTCGCCCGGGAGCACCCCGCCGCCCGGCCGCAGATCCGCTTCGCCACCGCCACCGTGCTGACCATGGCGCTGCTCCCCGCGTTCCCCACCCCGCTGCCCTCGGCCCGCCTCGACCCGGTGCCGGCGTTCGTCACCTCCGGCGCCTGGCGTCCGTACGTTTCCGGCGGGCGCAGTGTGGTGACCCTGCCGCTGCCCGACACCGACTACCCGGACCCGCTGCGCTGGTCGGCGGCCACCGGGCTGGACCTGCCGCTGGCGCGCGGCTACTTCCTCGGGCCGGACACCCGCCCCCGGGCGCCGGAGGGGCGGATCGCCCTGTTCACCGCCCCGCCCCGCCCCACCAGCAGTTACTTCATCACCATCCGGCGCACCGGTCAGGTGCCTCCGGTCACCCCGCTGACCCGGGTGAACGCCGTGGACGACCTGCGGTACTGGCGGGCGGGGGTGGTGGTGCTCGGTCCGCACGAGCACGCCGACGCGCTGCGCCGGGGCATGACCGAGTTGACCGGCATCCGCCCCACGTACACCGGCGGGGCCTGGGTGTGGGACGTCCGCCCGCTGACGAGCTGAGCTCGCCGCAGCGCGGCGCGGGCCGGTGCGTCGGCGCGGGCTGCCGGAGGGGTCAGGCCGAGCGGAGGCAGCAGCCCTGGCAGACCTTCGGGCGGGGCAGCGTGAACGCGAGGCAGCAGGTGCGGCGCTGGACGGTCGGCTCGCCGGCCGGGCCGGGCGCCAGCTCGACCAGGTCCGCCAGGTCGAGCGCGCCGAGCAGCGTCTCCACGTGCCGGGTCGCGGGGCCGGGCAGCGCGTCGGCCGCCCGTAGCACGCCGTGCGCGATACCGGAGGCGACGGAGCCGAGCAGCGTACGGGCGCCGATGCGGACCTCTGCCTGGATGGCGGCGACCAGCGGGGCGAGGTGGGCGTCGAGCAGCGAGGCGCGGAGCGCGGCCAGCAGCGCGGCCTCGTCGGCGACGACCCGGACCCCGGGGAGCCCGGCCACGGCCAGCGGGTCACCGGGGAGCACCGCGACGGTGGTCGACCGGCGCAGCCCGATGGTGACGAGCGGGCGGTGGTCCTCGAAGTGGATCAGCACGTCGGCGGGGTCGAGCAGCGGCACCCGGCGGGCCGCCGTCCAGCCGAGGACGGCCGGCAGGGCCGCCCAGTAGCTGTACGACTTCCAGGCCAGGGCGGCGCAGGCGTGCGGGGTGCCGCCCCAGCGCAGCGCGGCGGCGGCGAGCAACTCGGGCAGTCGACTGCCATCGACGAGGGTGGTGGCCGGGGCCCAGCCGAACCGGTCGTCGGCCACGAGCAGCCCCGGGGCGAGGCCGGGCAGGTCGTCGGTGCCGAACATGGCGCGCAGGGTGGCGGTGACCGGGGCGAGCGGCGTCGCGGTCTCCCGCGTGGGCATCACGGCTGTCACCTGATCTCCCCGACTCTGGTCGCCCGCCGGACGCTCCCGGCCAGTGAACTAAGGCTAGCCTAACCAACGGGTCGAGATGAGGATAGCCTCACCTGACTGTGGTCGGGAGGCTCTGGTCACTCCGACGGCCCCGTCGACCAGGTGGGTCGTGCGCCGCTACTACCCGGCCCGGGGCGGCGGAAACGCGGGCGGCCCGGGCCGCCCGGGCCGGCGGAAATGCGGGGCGAGTGGCAGAGCTGCGAAATCATTGACGTTCATGGGTGAAATGTCAAGGCGAGTGTCGGCAAGATGCCATTTCTGTGCGCGTTCACGTACGGAACGTGAAACTGATACTCCCCGGCGTTGAGGAAGCTGATGACGACCTCTCCCATCGAGCGGGCCGCCGAGTCCTTCGCGGCCGAACTTGCCCGGCACCGGACCGAGCGGGGGCTGTCCAAGAAGCAGTTGGCCACGCTGATGGGCTTCGACCCGTCCTACGTCAGCCACGTCGAGGGGCGCCGGCACCGACCCACCGAGGACTTCGCCCGCCGGGCGGAGGCCGTCCTGGAGGCCAGCGGCGCGATCTGGCAGCGCTTCCGGGAATACGACGAGCTGCGGCACGGCCGCTCCGCCACCCAGGCCCGGGAACACCCCGCCCCCGGCCAGTGGATGCCCCCGGGCACCGGGCTGATCGTCGAACGCGAACAGGCCGTCCTCACCTACACCGGCGACGCCTACCACTGCCTCATCCGTCGGGAGCTCTACAACGCCGGCACCGAACCGGTCACCCGCTACCTGGTCCGGGTCGCCGTCGACCGGTACCCCAACGATCCCGGCCGGTCCAACCGGCACCACCGGGAGCACCCGCTCACCTTCGCCGAGCTGCAACTGCGGGCGCACCGGGACGACGGTGGGCAGCCCGAGCCGATGCACTGGCGGGCCAAGCACGACCGGGACGCGTTCAAGGAGATCTGGCTGCTCTTCGAGAACGACGAGGGCCGGTTCCCGCTCTACCCCGGCGACCGGGTCACCATCGAGTACGCGTACCAGGTCGGCCGCGAGAAGTGGGGCCCCTGGTTCCAGCGCGCCGTACGCCTGCCCACCCGGCACCTGGCGGTGCGGCTGGACCTGCCCGTGGAGCTCGACCCGCAGGTCTGGGGGCTGGAAACCTCGCTCTCGGCGGAGGAGGGGCCGCTGCGCCGCCCCGTCGTCCGACAGGACCGCGCCGACCGGGCCGTCTTCGACTGGGCGACGGAGGACCCGCCGCTCAACGCCCGATACCGGCTGCAGTGGCGGTTCCGCAGCCGCCCGCCCGACTCCGACCCGGGCGGCCCGGCCGGCGTCGCCCGGGTGCGGGCCAGCGACCGGATGCGTGGGCTCGGCATCGTCCAGCGCGGCGCGGACCTGCTCCGCCAGCCCAGCCGCCAGTTCGACCTGCCCGCCGAAGAGGGGATCGCCCGGGAGGTCGTGGAGCGGCTCGGCTCGGCGCTGGTCCGCCTCGACGAGCTGCACCCGTTCAGCAAGGGGGTCGGCATCGCCGCCCCGCAGCTCGGGCTCGCCTGGGCCGCCGCCGTCGTGCGCCCGCCCGACCGGGCCGCCGAGCCGGTGGTGCTGCTCAACCCCCGGGTCGTCGACTCGTCCCCGGACACCGACGAGCAGTACGAGGGCTGCCTCTCCTTCTTCGACCACCGCGGGCTGGTGCCCCGGCCGCTGCGCATCGACGTGGAACACGCCCAATGGGACGGCACCCGCCTCATCACCTCGTTCGAGTTCGCCATGGCCCGCCTCGTGGCGCACGAGATCGACCACCTGGAAGGCCGCCTGTACGTCGACCGGATGACGCCCGGCGTGCCGCTGGTGCCCGTCGAGGAATACCGCGAGACCGGCACCCCCTGGCGCTACTGAGCCGAGGATGTCCTGAGCCGGGAGGTCCTGAGCCGGGAGGTCCTCAGCCGGGAGGCAGGACCGGGTCGCGTGCCCCAGGGGGCGGAGGCACGCGACCCGGTCCTTTTTCGGGGGGAGGAAAGTCTCGGGGGAAGGAATGCCTTTCGCCGCCAGCCGGCGGTCCAACTCGCCGGCTGGCGGGGGAACGGCGGCTGCCGGTCGGTCTACAGGTCGCCGAAGGTGTCGTACCGGATGTTCGGTGGCGGGACCTCGTCCTCGGCGAGGGCCCGTAGCGTCGACCGGACCATCCGGGCCGAGCCCGAGACATAGCAGTCGTGGGTGGTCCACGGGCCGTAGCGGGTGATCACGTCGGAGATGTCACCCCGCTCGCCGTCGAAGTCCGGGTCGTCGCTGCACGCCGGCGTCACCGACAGCCAGGGGTGGGCCTCCACCAGATCGCGGAGCCCGGCCAGCCCGTACAGGTCGGCGGCGTGCCGGGCACCGTAGAAGATGTGCACCCAGCGGGTCCGGTTCCAGCCGGTCAGCTCCTCCACCAGCGCCTTGACCGGGGCCAGCCCCACCCCGCCGGCGACGCAGAGCACGTCCCGCTCGGAGGCGCGGTCCAGGACCATCGACCCCATCGGCGCGGCGACCCGCAGCAGGTCACCCGGCTTCGTACGGCGCACCAGCGCCCCGGAGACCCAGCCCGCCCCCGGCGGCGTACGGATGTGGAACTCCAGCACGTTGTCGTCGTTCGGGGCGTTCGCCACCGAGTACGTCCGCCACACCCGGGGCAGGTGGCGGGGCGCCTCGACGCTGACGTACTGGCCGGCCCGCCACGGCAGCGGATGCTGGAGGGCGCGCACGGTCAACACGGCGGTGTCCTGCCCGTGCCGCTCGTGGGTCAGCACCTCCGCGTGCCAGAACGGCGGATTGTCGTCCGCCGCCGCCCCGGCCAGCATCTTCGCCGAGATCGCCCCGTACGAGTCCCGCCACGCCTGGTCGTACTCCAGGTTCCAGCCGTCGCCGGCGGTGCTGCGCAGCGCGTCCAGCAGCGCGACACCCATCGTCTCGTAGTGCGCCGCGTCGACGTGGTATTTCCGGTGGTCCCGGCCGAGGGAGCGAAGATAGTCGTCGAAGCTCTCCGGATCGTCCATCACCTGGGTCGCGGTGACGATCGCGTCCAGGATGCGGTCACCCTGGCCGGTCATCTCGACCGGGAAGAGCTGCCGCAGCGCGGGGTCGAGGAGAAAGAGCCGGGCGTAGAAGTGACCGCTCAGCCGGTCCCGGTCCTCCTCGACCAGGGTCCAGCTCTCCTTCAGCAACCGCGCGACATGGTCCACGGGGGCGCTCCTCCTGACGGCGGATCGGGCTGACGGCGATCGGGCACCCATAGAATGTCCACGGAGCGTGCCCGCTGATCGCACAGAATGTGCGATCAGCTCACACCGACTGCCCGGCCCGTGTCCGCCCGGCCGGGCGGTCGGGCACAGTGGTGCGGTGACCGTTGAGGAGCTCACCCGCCCGGTGTCCCGCCGGGTCCTCGGCACGGAGACGCTGCTGGTGCTCGGGCTGTCGCTCGGGCAGTCGGCCGTCTACGCGCTCGTGTCGATCATCGCGAAGCTGACCGCCGACGGGCCGCTGTCGAAGCAGACCGCCGCGCTGAACACCTCCCAGTCGGCCCGCCCCTGGCTCGACCTGACCTACCAACTGCTCGGCATCGTCTTCGCGCTGCTGCCGGTGCTGCTCGCCGTGCACCTGCTGGCGCGCGACCCCGGCGACCCCGCCCGTACCCTCGGGGTGGACCTGCGCCGGCCCGGCTCCGACCTGGCCCGGGGCGCGGGCCTTGCGGCGCTCATCGGCCTGCCCGGCCTCGCGCTGTTCTGGGCCGCCGCCCAGCTCGGCGTCAACGCCACCCTCGTCCCCGCCGGCCTGCCGGACGTCTGGTGGGCCGTGCCGGTGCTGATCCTCGCCGCCGTGCAGAACGCCGTGCTGGAGGAGGTGATCGTCGTCGGATACCTGGTCACCCGGCTGGGCCAGCTCCAGTGGCGGCTCGGCGCGGTGCTCGCGGCGAGCGCCGTGCTGCGCGGCTCCTACCACCTCTACCAGGGCTTCGGCGCGTTCGTCGGCAACGCCGTGATGGGCGTCGTGTTCGGCCTGTTCTACCTGCGCACCAGGCGGGTGATGCCGCTGATCGTCGCGCACACCCTGCTCGACGTGGTCGCCTTCGTCGGCTACGCGCTCCTGCCGAAAGCCTGGTTCAGCTGGCTCTGACCGGGCCCAGGGGCGAGGTCGGGGCCGGGGCCGGGGCCGAGATCCGGGCCGGGCGGTAGGCGGCGACCGCCCGGGCCGCCAGCCGCTCGGCGGCGGCCGAGTCGCCCGCCGCGGCGGTCAGCACCACCGCACCCGGCAGCAGCCGGGACGCCACCCGCAGCCCCAACCACCCGCCGGCCCGACCGGTCAGCGGCGCGGCCAACCGCCAGGCCGCCTTCGCCGCCTGCGGCCAGGGCTGCCCGGTCGGACCGGTCGCCATCCGTTCCGCTGTCACCCGTTCCGCCGCGTCCAGGGCCGCCCGGGCGCTCGGCGCGTCGGGCCACACCCGGGTCAGCGCCAGCAACTCCACCGCCCGTTCCGGATCGGCAGGGTCCCGCCCGTACGCCGCCGCCACGTGCAGCACCAGGTTGGCCTGCGTCCACAACACCGTCGTCAGCTCCACGACCGGCGCGAACAGGCCCGCCAGCGTCGCCACGGCCCCACCAGCCCCGGCCAACCGGACGAACCGCCGGGCCGCGAGCCGGGCCAACCCGTCCGGCGTCGCGCCGGGGTAGGCGGCACGGTGCCACGCGGCCCAGTCGCCCGCGCGCGGCCCGAGCGTCCGCACGGCGGCGAGAGCGAGCAGTTCCGGAGCGAAGTCCGGGTGGTCGAGCACCCGCTCGGCCGTGGCCCGCAGGCCATCATCGGAGGTACGCGCCGACGCCGTCCCCGGCACCCGGCCACCTGCCCCGGCGTCCGCCTCCGGGCCAGGGCCCGGGCGGGTCGGCGGCACGGGCAGGGGCACCGGCCCGGCCGGGGTGGTTTCCCCGGTGGTTTCCCCCTCCGGTCGGCTCTTTGCCGGCGTGGCCCGCCGCGGCTCGCTCTTACGCGGGGCTGTCCTGCTCGGCGCGGCCTCCCTGCCTGGCGTCGCCTTCCGGGCAGGGGCCTTCCGGGGAGCCCGTGCCCGAGGGAGCGGGCTGATGGCGGTGAGGTCCGGCTCAGGCGTCTCATACCTGTCAGGCTTCTTCTCGGTCTCAGCCTCGGTGCCGGCCCTGGAGTCGGCGCTCGGTTCGGGTGCCTCGGCGGTGGGACCGGTCTCGGGTTCCCCGGCGGGTACGCCCCCTGTGGCGAACTGCCCGGCCGGTTTCACCTCGGTGGGGCCGGCCGGTGCCTCCCCGGCGCCCACGTGCCTCTGATCACGTCGCTGGCCCTCGGTCGGCTCCGATGCCGCAGGGGACACCGGGGCCGGCTGGGCCGAAACCGGTCCCCGGCCCAGCGGTGACGATGCCGGCTGGCCGGGTGCGGGCGGCTGGAAGAGCACCCCAGGCGCCGCCCCCGGCCGCCGTGGCCGGAGCCGAGGAGCTCTCGGGGCCGGCTCCTCGGCCAAGGGCGGCACGGAATCGGGACCGACCGGCGGCACGAAGTTCGCCTTCGGGGAACGGCGTCGTCGCGGGCCCTCACCAGGCTCGCGGCGGGATGGGTCGCTCGGCGGCTGCTCCTCCATGTCGATGGAGCCTAGCCCTGATCCGGATGCCGCACAGCGGGGAAACGCCTGGATGGGACGCACCTGCCCGCCTCGAACCGGGCGGTCCTCCCCGGTTCGGCCAGCCGCGCTGGGATAGTCGCTTTGCCCCGGAAGGGGGCGGGCCTGTATCCTCGGGCGCGGTGGTCTACGGGCCACCTGGGAGACTTCGCCTAGTCTGGTCTATGGCGCCGCACTGCTAATGCGGTTGGGGTCTTAAAGCCCCTCCCGGGTTCGAATCCCGGAGTCTCCGCGCGAAAGCCGGTGTGTAGACTGGCCGAGCAGCAAGCGCCCGTAGCTCAACGGATAGAGCATCTGACTACGGATCAGAAGGTTAGGGGTTCGAGTCCCTTCGGGCGCACTTCACGATCAAGGCCGTGACCAGCGGAAACGCGGGTCACGGCCTTGATCGCTTTCGCAAGCTGGGACGGATCTTCCCAGGATTTGGAATCTGGTGCTCCGATGGTGCTCCGTTGTCGGTGTGCTGGTCGGCGGGGGTTCGTATCGGTCCGTGCTGACCAGTGCGTTTGCGTGTCGGCTGGTCTGGATCATGGTCGGGGCGTCGGTGCGTCCGAGTGGGGCTGCTGTCCAGTGTGGTCGGTGTCGTGGATCTTGTCTGGCGGGGTGGACGTGCTGGATGTCGCTGTACTTCGCGGTGCGTTCCCTGGGTGGTCGGTCGCCGTTGACCTGGGCGGACGCAGGGTGGCGAGCGGGGGTCGGGGTGTCACCCAGGCGATCATCGGCGGTGACGGTCGCGTGGTCCACGCATCTGATTTCCGCTCTTGCGACCTGGGTCCAATGTGCCCGGCCACAGTGCTGGGCGAGGACCAGTGGAACCGTGTAGAACAGGTACAGGCCGAGACCGGTGATCTGGCTACAACGGAGACCGGCCTGTGCGGCCGGTGAAACGCGAGCAGCTTCTCGGCGGTCGGGACCTGCCCGGCGTAGCTGCAACGGAGACCGCCCGGCGCGGACGGTGAGACATGATCATTCCGACCGTGACCCACGTCGCGGCCTCCAGGCTGCAACGGAGACCGGCCGGCGCGGCCGGTGAGACTGCGTGGCGATGGCCTGGTGGATGGCCGTGGCCCGCTGGCTGCAACAGAGACCGGCCGGCGCGGCCGGTGAGACGTGACGGTTATCGGTCCCGACTCATCCCCGGCCACGCCGCTGCAACGGAGACCGGCCGGCGCGGCCGGTGAAACGGCGGCGCGGTCGCCTACGAGATGTCCGAGCCGATCATGCTGCAACGGAGACCGGCCTGCGCGGCCGGTGAAACGACTACATCGCCGAAACCAAGGGCAACGCGGCCTACGGGCTGCAACGGAGACCGGCCTGCGCGGCCGGTGAAACCAGCGCCCGTCTCTGCGGTATCAGCGTGCGTTGGCGCTGCAACGGAGACCGGCCTGCGCGGCCGGTGAAACCCTCGTAGGTGCGGGCGTCCAGCTCGGCGTGCTCGCCCATGCTGCAACGGAGACCGGCCTGCGCGGCCGGTGAAACGCGGCCAGGTCGCGCAGCGCGTCGCAGGTCTCGACGCTGCAACGGAGACCGGCCTGCGCGGCCGGTGAAACAGGTCGCGCTCGTCTCGGCGGATCGGCCCGTACGCCCGGCTGCAACGGAGACCGGCCGGCGCGGCCGGTGAAACATCGGCCCCGACAAGGACAAGCCGCAGGGCGCACTCGGGCTGCAACGGAGACCGGCCGGCGCGGCCGGTGAAACCTGGGCGGTCGGCTCCCAGTAGGACACCGGGGTCATGCGGCTGCAACGGAGACCGGCCGGCGCGGCCGGTGAAACCGGCCCCCGCCGCCGCGCTTGCCGGATCCACCACGGAGCTGCAACGGAGACCGGCCGGCGCGGCCGGTGAGACGCCGTCTTCTCCGTGGGAGTCCCGCCGGCCGGTTGGGAGGCTGCAACGGAGACCGGCCGGCGCGGCCGGTGAAACGTGCTGGCCGGCGCGATCGCGCTGATCGTCGGGGCGATGCCAATGGAGACCGGCCGGCGCGGCCGGTGAAACCTCTCTCGTCCTGCTCTCGATTGACCTCGTCGATCTCCGCGCTGCAACGGAGACCGGCCGGCGCGGCCGGTGAAACCAGGACGCGGGTGGCGCGGGCGGCGGGGCTGGGGTGCTGCAACGGAGACCGGCCGGCGCGGCCGGTGAAACCGCGGATGTCGCCGTACCGCTCGTTGATGACCGTGGCGCTGCAACGGAGACCGGCCGGCGCGGCCGGTGAAACCCCCGGAGCTGTCGATCCCGATGGAGGTGTCGTAGGGCTGCAACGGAGACCGGCCGGCGCGGCCGGTGAAACCACCGATGCAATCGACGTGGTTGCCCACACCCGCGAGGCTGCAACGGAGACCGGCCGGCGCGGCCGGTGAAACCCCTTCTTGAACAGCAGGAATGGCCCTGCAGTGATCTGCTTTTCCCTGATCAGTGCCCCGTTGTACCCCTTTTCTGCGCTTTTGCTGGTTGGGAACCCCTCGCTGGGGCCGTGCTCGCCGAGGGTTCCGAACCTTGGTAGCGCCGGGGCTGCTTGAGTTGTCAAGTTCCGGGCCCTGATGGGCGTTGATGTCCGCCGCTGGCGGGCTGGTACGGGAGTGCCGCGCTTGCGTTCTGTTCGGTCGGGCTTGTTCTGGTGATCGAGCTTTGCTCCATGGAGCATGGAGACTGTTGAGCCAGGGTAGCTGTCGTGTGAGTTCCCTTGCTGGCTGGGATTTCGAGTTCCCTGACGGCCAACGTCACGCCGCCGGCCAAAGGCCAGCTCGGACTGGAGCCCTCCCCAACTGGGTCCACGCTTATGTCGCCGCTCCTGTGTCGGTAGCGGGTGTAGCCATGGCATCCGAAGGGCCTGGGACGAGAGCGGGTCCGTCGCTACTCGCTTGGTGTCTGCGGTGGTGTCGCGCCTGCGGCTTTGAGTAATGCCTCTGTCTCGGTGTGACCGCCTCGGGCGGCCCATTCGAGGGGCGACAGGCCGGTGCCGTGGTCTTCGCGGAGGTTCGGATCTGCGCCGTGGGTGAGGAGTTCGCGGACGATATCGGCGTGCCCCCAAGCGGCGGCTCCCGTCAGGGGTGTCCCCTCGTCGCCGCGTCCGCTCTCGACGTTCGGGTCCGCGCTGGCGTCGAAGAGGATCCGTACCGCCACCGGATTGTTGTGCAGTGCGGCCAGGTAGAGGGGCGTGGTGCCATCACGGTCTGCCGCGTTGGGGTCTGCTCCCGTGCGCAACAACGCGAGCATCGCGGGGAGATCGTCCCGCAGCAGCGACGCCATCAGACGAGCGGTGAGCTTCTTGCGCTGACGGACCTTCACCAGCGCCAGGGTAGGACGGCCGCAGCTGGAAGATCGAAGAAGCCTTCCAGGTCGCGAAGACCGGACTCGGCTGGACCAACATCAACACCGATGCTGGAGATCCTGGTATCGCTGGGCTTCCCTGGTGATCGGCTTGCCCGCACCCTGCTCGGCCGAGGTGCCGCCTTTGGATGGTGCCGAGTCAAGGTTTGTCAACGGTTCGGGCCGTCTCAACCGACGTGGCTGGCTTCCTCTATACGTTCTCTTGAGGGCGAGTCCGGTTTACCTGCACCATGAGAGGTTCGGGCATTCGCAACGCCCCGGTCGGAAGCCCTCCGAGCCGCGAGCCTTTGCCGGTGGGCACCAGTGGCTTCGGGGCTGCAGCTCAAGATCATCGCATTCTGTCACAGCAAGGTCACGATTTGTCAGGCGGTGTAGACCTTGCCACTGATTGTGAGCCTCTTCTGGGTAGCGACGATTCACGTCGTTCACGTCCCCGAGGAGGATGTCCGTGCGTGGTACACCGCGGTGCGGCGGCATGCACAGTTCGAAGCAGTGTGCCCGTCTCGTTGCCCGCCACGACTGGCGCAGGTCATGCCAGGGGCTTCAGCGTCCGGATCAGATCCGTCTGGTTGCCGGTGGCGCGGGCGCGGGATGCGGACGGTGACCAGCGATGAGGCGAACGAGCAGTTCATCTCCTTCTACACAGCGTGGCGAGGGAAGCTGTTCAAGGCGGTGGCGGCCTGGACCGGCGACAGGCATGCCGCAGAAGACGTCGTGCAGGAAGTCATGATCTTGGTGCGCCACTACTGGGGCCGCTACACCCGACCGGAGATCCTCATGTACCGGCTGGCCCGCCAACAACTTGCCCGCCGAGTCGCTATACCGGTACAGATGGATTCGCTGGAACAGCGCTAGGAGGCAGACGACCTGCCCGCTGGCCCCGCTCGCGACCTGGACCAGCAACTGGATCTCCTCGCCGCGCTACGTCGGCTGCCCACGCGACAACGGGAGGTCGTGGTGCTGACCGAACTATGTGATCTCGACCAGTCCGCCGCTGCGGAGATCCTCGGCATCAGCGTGTCGGCACTCAAGACCCACAAGGCCCGCGGGCTGCGCACCCTGCAGGAGCGGCTGGCCGGGCGACTAACCGGCGCCAGGGCCGACACCGAAGGAGGGAAAAGCGCGTGAGCATCGCAGACGACCTGAAACATGCGGTAGACACCTGCCTCGGCCCCCGATCGACCCGCAACACCTCCGTAGAGGCCCGTCGGGTCCTGCACCTGCACGCGCAGCGCGCGGCCGACCCGCTTCAGCGCCGACAGATGGACGACACCATCGCCGACGCCGAACTCGGCACTGCCGCCTACCTACTCGGCGTGCACTACCAGATTCACGGACGGCGGGACCAGGCCGAGCACTGGCTACACATCGCCGCCGCCCGCGACGTCGCCGACGCCGCGGTACGCCTGGCGATGCTGCTCGAGTACCGCTCCGTCGTCACTGCCAATACCAGCATCGACACCCCGTCGGCACCCGACGAGAACCTGACGCGGGCTCGACGCTGGTACCAGGCCGGCGCGAAGGCCGGCTATCGCACCCACGACGCCGGTGACCCGGCGCCTCTTACCCCGCTGGCATTCGACTGCTGCCCAGCCGTGGCGCAGGCCGCCGGCATCGAGGAAGCCGACGAGATCATCAGCGGCGCCCGCCGTCAGGCAGCCTTCCTGCTGCGCCAGGCCCGCGCCGATGTCAGGGTGATCATCGACGCCGCCCGCCACGAGGTCAACGACCTCGCGCGACAACGCGCAGAGGTTGAGAAGCAGATGCGGCTCCTGCAGCAGGTCGTCACGGACATCGCCGCCGCCGAGACCCAACCCCGACGACGCTGGCGACGATTCCTGGCCAGAGGCAACAACCTTGCCCCCCGCACCGTCGAACCCGACGCGTGGCAACAGATGCGTGATCACCTACGCGCACACGACAGCACCCCGCAACGACGCGCGGTACGCCGGTCGGTGATCACCCGGATCATGACCCTCCTGAAACTCGGAGACGCCGCAGAGCTGGACATCCTCGACCTTGACGTCGAGACCAAGGAAGCAGTCCTAACGCCACGCCACAACTGGGCGCGACAAGACGCGCCGATACGAGCCCGCGCGGGGTGACGGCGCACCAGCCGGCAGGGCAGCCTTGCGCAAGGCTAGGTGATCCACTCGACGATCACCGGGCCGAGCGTGTGGGACCACCGCGTCAGCAACGTTGCCGCTCCGTCCCGCCATGCCTTCTCCGCCTCGATGAACGTGCACACACCCCCTCCGGGCCTGGTCCGAATTCCCTTTGCGGACCCGAACGGTCTGCAGGCGTGACTGGGCGTGAGCTGCGGGCATTCTCTTGGCGTCGGCAGCCCCGCTCGGGGGGTTGCCGACGCCAAGATGTTGGGCTGGTTCAGGACGAGCAGGTATTGAGCATGCTTTGCAGGGCGGACTTCTCCGACGATTGCAGCCGCAGGCCCCAGGCGTACTTCACGCTGATCCACATCTTGCTGTAGGTGCAGCGGTACGACGACAGCGATGGTTGCCATGTCGACGGGTCCTGATCGCCTTTGGACTGGTTGACGTTGTCGGTCACCGCGATCAGTTGCGGGTGGGACAGGTCGTTGGCGAAGCTCTGCCGGCGGCTGGTCGTCCAGGAGTTCGCGCCGGAGCGCCACGCCTCGGCAAGGGGGACCACGTGGTCGATGTCGACGTCCGATGCGGCGGTCCAGGTCGCTCCGTCGTAAGGGCTGTACCAGCGGCCTGATGTGGCCTGGCAGGAAGAGTTGACGACGACCGAGGTGCCGTCGCGCTTGAGGACCTGCTCGCGGGTGTCGCAGCTGCCGCTGATGGTGATCCAGTGGGGGAACAGGTCGCGGGAGTAGCCGCTGGTGGAACCCTCGTTGGCGACGGTGAGGGCGTTGAGCTGCGACTGCGCGGTCGCCTTCGAGGGGATCCCCGGTGGCGTCGCCTCCGCGGTTTCCGCGCTGGTGGTCGAGAGAAGCGCACCGACGAGCGTGGCGAGTATCAGCGTTACGGCGCGCACACGGGTTCGTGCGGGCCCAGGCGTCTTCGTGGTCGGTCGTGTCATCTCATGCCTCCAGATCAACGACAACAAGCCACTCACCATTATCGATGCAGATGGCGGTGGGATGGCATTGCTGTGAAGAGTCGGAGAGGCTGGACGCGCCGCGTGAGTCCGACGGCCATACCGAGGCGTCGCCCAGCATCCGCCCGGCGCGGTGACAACCCGGGCGCGGTGAGCTGGATCAGCGGCACCGGCGATGGACGAAGCCTTCCGCGCGACGCTCACCTGCGCAGCCACGCGGTGGAAGACTCTCCACACCTATCGCCGAGATGCTATGTGTTGTCGCTGGTGCAGGCTGCGCTGAGGGTGATACGACTACAGATCTTGAATGGCCAGGTTCGTCCGATGTGGTCTGTATGACGGCTTGGGGCTGGGTTAGATCGTTGGGATGAGGTATCCCGATGGAGGTGGGTTGTCCGCGCGGGGGCGGGCGAAGCGTGAGGCGGTACGACGGCAGGCGGCGGGGTGGTTCGCCCAGGACGTGTCGGTGCCGGAGGTCGCGCGTCGGCTGCGGGTGTCGCAGACCGCGGTGTACGGCTGGCGTCAACGGTGGCGGGCCGGTGGTGAGCAGGCCCTCGCGTCGAAGGGGCCGGGTGGGTCTCGGTGTCGGCTGGATGAGGGCCGGTTGCGGCGGCTGGCCGACGCCCTGGAGCAGGGCCCGGCGGCGCACGGCTTCGGCGTCGATCAGCGGTGGACCCTGGCCCGGGTGTCGGACCTGATCGCTCGGATGTTCCGCACCCGGTACACGCTGCGCGGGACGGCGAACATCATGTACCGGCTGGGCTGGTCGGTGCAGGTCCCCGCGCATCGTGCGGTCGAACGTGACGAAGCGGCGATCGTCACGTGGCGGCGGGAGACGTGGCCGGCGGGAAAACGGTAGCGGCGCAGCGGCAGGCGTGGCTGGTCTTCGAGGATGAGGCTGGCCAGACGTTGCGCCCACCGAAGGCACGTACCTGGGGACGACGCGGGCACACCCCCGTGGTCCCGGTGTCGGGCAAGGGCTCCGGCCGCGTCTCGATCGCCGGGTTGACCTGTTACCGGCCCGGCCAGCGGTCGCGGTTCATCTACCGGACGATCGTGCACCGGGGCCGCAAGAACGAGCGCCGCAGCTTCAGCGAACGCGACTACATCGCCCTGCTCGATGCCGCCCACCAACAACTCGACGGCCCGATCGTGTGCGTCTGGGACAACCTGAACACCCACGCCTCCGCCGCCATGCGGCAAATGATCGACGCCCGGAACTGGCTGACGGTGATCCGGCTACCGGCCCGCGCCGGACCTCAACCCCACCGAGGCCGTGTGGTCCCACCTCAAACGCCGCATCGGCAACCTCGCCGTCACCGGCGTCGACCACCTCCAGGCGATCATCAAGAACCGACTCAAGAGCATCCAGTACCGCACCGACCTACTCGACGGCTTCCTCGCTCACACCGGACTGACACTCGAACCCGACACAACCTGACCATTCAAGATCTGTAGCAGTCTGTAGGTGTCGTTGATGATGCCGCGCCTGCCGGCGAGACCAAGTACTCCTGGCACACTCGTCCGTCCCTCGGTAGGCGGTGCTGCAACGGAACCGGCCTGCGGGGCCGATGAAACCGGCGGGCGGCTCAAGTTCACCCACGACGTGTACCTGCTGCAACGGAGACCGGCCTGCGGGGCCGGTGAAACGCGACCCCGACCCGGGCGCAGGCGGCCGACGCTGCGGTGCTGCAACGGAGACCGGCCTGCGGGGCCGGTGAAACCCGACGGCACGCAGCGGATCGCCGCGTGCGTGGCCACGCTGCAACGGAGACCGGCCTGCGGGGCCGGTGAAACTCCGGGCCAACCCCAGCGACTCCCGGATGGCCAGGTTGCTGCAACGGAGACCGGCCTGCGGGGCCGGTGAAACTCGGCCCGAACGTGGCCTGCGTCGTCGCGGAGCCGCTGCAACGGAGACCGGCCTGCGGGGCCGGTGAAACGAGATGCGGCTCGTACTCACCGAGCCCGTCGGCGTTGTCGCTGCAACGGAGACCGGCCTGCGGGGCCGGTGAAACGTGGTCGCGGACGCGTTGGAGGTGTCCTGCGCGAACCGGCTGCAACGGAGACCGGCCTGCGGGGCCGGTGAAACACCCTTACACACCCTTTTCATCCCGCATTGAGGAGCTGCAACGGAGACCGGCCTGCGGGGCCGGTGAAACTCGTCGCGGAAGTGGACGCCCTCGGTGTGTTCGATGGTGCTGCAACGGAGACCGGCCTGCGGGGCCGGTGAAACGCAGGTAGCGGGAGGCTTTCGCGCGGCTCGACAGGACGCTGCAACGGAGACCGGCCTGCGGGGCCGGTGAAACTCACCCCGAGGGGCCAGATCCTCCTGCCCTCTCGGGGTGCTGCAACGGAGACCGGCCTGCGGGGCCGGTGAAACCTGACGTCTTCCAGCGGCCAGTAGTCCACCGGCAGGCTGCAACGGAGACCGGCCTGCGGGGCCGGTGAAACACGTGTACAAGACCAGCGCGCTCACCGTCGACAAGACGCTGCAACGGAGACCGGCCTGCGGGGCCGGTGAAACGTGGGCGGCGATGAGCAGGCGGGTGCTGGACCCGTAGTTGCTGCAACGGAGACCGGCCTGCGGGGCCGGTGAAACACGTCCTCGGCACGGGCAAAGGGCCGGAGCAGGGCGGGCTGCAACGGAGACCGGCCTGCGGGGCCGGTGAAACCGGCCTCCTTGAACCACGACGACACCGCGCCGCTGACGCTGCAACGGAGACCGGCCTGCGGGGCCGGTGAAACGCGCCCCGATCAAGGGTGCCGAGCTGGCCCGGATGTACGGGCTGCAACGGAGACCGGCCTGCGGGGCCGGTGAAACAGGTCACCACCTCGTGCACGGATCCTCCCCTCACCCGCTGCAACGGAGACCGGCCTGCGGGGCCGGTGAAACCTGACCGAGTACAGGTCAGCCAGCTCCCGCAGCGACGGCTGCAACGGAGACCGGCCTGCGGGGCCGGTGAAACCCGAAGCCATCTACAGCGCCGAGCACTGGCCCAGCGCTGCAACGGAGACCGGCCTGCGGGGCCGGTGAAACTCCAACGTCTGCGGGTCAAACGCGGCGGGCACCGGAGCTGCAACGGAGACCGGCCTGCGGGGCCGGTGAAACGACCCGGGAGCCGTAGCGAGTCTCATCATCAGGGGGCTGCAACGGAGACCGGCCTGCGGGGCCGGTGAAACTGGCCGACCTGATGATGGTCGCCCCCCGCGATGTCGCTGCAACGGAGACCGGCCTGCGGGGCCGGTGAAACAGGGCCAGGGAGGTGGTCAACCCGACGGCGACGGCGCTGCAACGGAGACCGGCCTGCGGGGCCGGTGAAACAGGCCGCCAACTTCCGGCGCTGCCGCGCGCACGCCCAGCTGCAACGGAGACCGGCCTGCGGGGCCGGTGAAACGCGGGTATCAGGGGCCGCGCTCGACCCGACCCGCCGCGCTGCAACGGAGACCGGCCTGCGGGGCCGGTGAAACACTCGGTGACAGGGCCGCGCAAGGCGGCAGGCATCATGCTGCAACGGAGACCGGCCTGCGGGGCCGGTGAAACTGGACGACGAGCTGCATCATCGGGTCGCCGTTGGCGCTGCAACGGAGACCGGCCTGCGGGGCCGGTGAAACACGGCCAGTGGGTGTCCGAGCCGGCGAGCGCCTTCCAGCTGCAACGGAGACCGGCCTGCGGGGCCGGTGAAACCCTTCTCGAACAGCATAAATAGACGCCTTGCGATGGCTTTCGACCTGGCTGAGAACTCGTTCTGCCCCTTTCAAGGTATTTGCTGGTTGGGAACCCCTCGCTGGGGCGGTGATCGCCGAGGGTTCCGAACCTTGTCGCCTAGGACTGCTTGAGTTGTCAAGTTCCGGGCCGGGTGGGCGTGGATGTTCGCCGCTGGTGGGCTGGTGCTGGAGTGCCGCGCTGCGCTCTGTTCGGTCGGGGTTGTTCTGGTGGTCGAGCTTTGCTGCATGGAGCGTGGACACTGTTGAATCAGGGTAGCTGTCGTGTGAGTTCCGTTGCTGGCTGGGATTTCGAGTTGAGGTTCATGGCGCTTCGGGTTCGGCTTTAGTGTTGTCGTGCGAGTTGGTGGGGCCGCCTGCTCCTTGATCTTCAGCCGGGGTCTGGTTGCCGACAGTGTCATACCCGGGGTGTAGGACCTGATTCGACGAGGCTGCTTTCCTGATCTTCCGCTGGTCTGGTGTCGGTGGTCGCTTCCGGGTTGTTCGAGGAGGGGTGTGTGGCGTCCTTTGATGCGTTCTTCAGGGCGGCGACCGGCGAGTCCCCGTATGGGTATCAGGCGCGGTTGGCGCGGGATGGTCTGCCAGCTGTGGTGCGGGTGCCGACGGGCGCGGGGAAGACGGGCATCATCCTGGCGTGGTTGTGGCGGCGGTTGGAGGGGCCCGACCAGGCTGGGACACCTCGGCGGTTGATCTTTGCTTTGCCTCAGCGGTCTCTGGTGGAGCAGGTGGCTCGAGAGGCGGTGCGATGGTTGGAGAACCTCGGGTTGTCCGATGAGGTCGCGGTGCATGTGGTGATGGGTGGGTCGGGGGATTCTCAGCGGCGTTGGCGGTTGGACATGCACCGGCCGGCGATTGTCATCGGCACGGTGGACTCTTTGGTCAGTAAGGCGTTGAACAGGGGTTATGGCATCTCGCGGGCGATGTACCCGATCGATTTCGCGTTGGTGGTCAACGGTGCCCAGTGGGTTGTCGATGAGATTCAGTTGTGTCCGGAGTCGACGACGACGCTGCGGCAGTTGGCGGCGTTCACCCGTGGTGGGGGCGGGGCCTCGTGGGTGACGGTCGAGCCGACGGGGTTGACGTGTATGTCGGCGACGGTGTCGGCGAGTTTGCTCGACACGGTGGACAATCCCGCTCCGGCCGAGGCCGATACGGTGCGGATCGAGGCGGAGGACCGAGTCGGGAAGTTGGCTGTGCGGCTGGGTGCGCGGCGCAGGGTCGGGAGGCTCGCGGTCGAGCCTGGCGACTACCGGGCGGTGGCGTCGGAGGTGCTGCGGCGTCATCGGCCGGGCACTCTCACCCTCGCCGTGGTGAACACGGTGGCTGCGGCCCGTGGCGTCTATGCCGCTCTACGGGCGACGTCGGTGCCGCACACGCTGCTCCATTCCCGTTTCCGGGGTGTCGAGCGGGAGGGTCTGGCGCTGCGGGTCGCCGCCGATCCCACGGGTGCTGGTCATATCGTCGTCGCGACGCAGGTCGTCGAAGCTGGTCTTGATCTTGATGCGGCGGTGTTGTTCACCGAGGCCGCGCCGTGGCCGTCGGTCGTGCAACGCGCTGGTCGGTGCAACCGTCGGGGTCTGCTCGATGATGCTGAGCTGTGGTGGTTGCCGCCGGTGCGGCATCTGCCGTATGAGGAGGCGGACGTTCGGGCGGCGGTGGCGGAGTTGACGGCTCTGGAGGGTGTGGCGGTGACGGGCGAGGACCTGCTCGACCGGGATGTGCCCACTACCGAGCCGGAGGTCACTGTCCTGCGCAGGGCGGACCTGATCGCCCTGTTCGACACCGCACCGGACCTTACTGGTGCTGATCTGGACGTGGGGCCGTACGTGCGGGACGCCGACGACCTCGACGTCCAGGTTGCCTGGGCGGATTGGACGCCGGTCGATGCCACGGGGCGGCCGGCGCCGCAGGCGAAGGCGCCGGAGGCGAGGTGGCGTTGCCGGGTGCCGCTGGGTGAGCTGCGTGCCTTGGCGAAACGGACCGCGGTGTGGCGGTTCACGCAGGCGGTGGGCCAGTGGACCCGGGTCAGTGATCGGCAACCCGCCCGGCCGGGGGAGGTGTTGGTCGTCGCGGCCGGCGCGGGTGGCTACGACCCCGAGTCGGGGTTCGACCCGTCGGCACGCAAGCCGGTGCCGGGCTGTCCGTCGCTGGACCCCACACCGGAAGTGGCCTCGGTGCTTGAGCAGGCCAGCGGCGCGGAGGAGGCGTTCCGGCAGGACGACGCGAGCGTCGCCCAAGGCAGGTGGTTGAGCCTGGAGCGGCACAGTGTCGACGTGCGGGACCATGTCGAGGCGCTCATCGCGGCGATCGGGCCGGTCCTGCCGGGGCCGGTCCTGCGCGCGGTCGCGGTCGCCGCTTACGCCCACGACGTGGGTAAGGCGCATCCGACGTGGCAGGATGCCCTCTGCGCGCTGGCTGGACCCGCCGATCGTGAGTGGGTGGATGCGGGCCGTCCGTGGGCGAAGTCCGGGGTCGACGGCCGGCTGGTGTATCCGGACGCGACGACCAACTTTCGGCACGAACTGGTGTCGCTGTTGCTGCTCGACGATCCGCTGCGGGGTTTGCTCGCCGGTGTTGAGGACCCGGACCTGGTGCGTTACCTGGTTCTCGCCCATCATGGGAAGCTGCGCATCCAGGTACGTGGACCCGACGATACCGACGACGACCGTCTTCTCGGTCTGAAGCACCACGAGGTCGTGCTGACCTCGGAGTTGCTGGGGCAGCCGGCGGGTACTCTCACCGTCGACCTGGACCAGTTCGGGCTCGGCGGCGCCCGTTCGTGGACCCGTACCGCTCTCGGTCTGCGCGACCGGTACGGGCCGTTCGTGCTGGCGTATCTGGAGACGTTGGTCAGGATCGCCGACTGGCGGGCCAGCGCGGACCTGGAGAAGGCGTCGTGACCCCTCACGTCCTGCCGGGGCTGCGGCCCACCCCGCTGAGCGCGTATCTGGCTGGTCTGGGGTTGTTCCGGGTCCTGGGTGAACAGGCCGACCCGGAGGCGACCGCGCAGTGGACGGCGCAGGGGCTGACGCTGGCCACGACCGTGCCGGACCTGGCCGGCTGGCTGGTGGAGCAGTACGTGCCGACGCCGGTGCTGAGCCCGTGGAACGAGGGCAGCGGTTTCGGGGCCAAGGACAAGACCCCGAGACAGGCCCTCGAAGCCCTGGCCGCCCACCCCTCGCCTCGTCTTGCTCCTTTCCGGGCGGCGTTGGTCACCGCGACCGCGGTGGGGGAGCAGTCCCGGTCGCAGGGCTGGACGAAGGAACGCACGATCCGCCAGCTGCGCAACCGGGCCCCCGACGCGCTGTTGCCCTGGATCGACGCCACGGTCATTTTGGTCGGGAATCAGAGCTACTTCCCGCCGCTGCTCGGCACCGGCGGCAACGACGGTCGCCTGGAGTTCTCCACCACCTTCCACCAACGGCTCCTCGAGGTGTTGCCGGTCAAGGCGGCGCAGGCCACGCGGTCGCTCGCCCACGCCCGGGACCTGCTCGCCGGTGAGCAGAGCACGCCGTTGAGCCGGGCGACCGGCGGTCAGTTCGACCCGCTGTCCACCGGCGGCCCGAACTCCTCCCCGTTCGGTGTCGCCGACGCGGTCGTGAACCCGTGGGCGTTCGTCCTGATGGTCGAGGGGGCCCTGTTCTTCGCCTCCACCGCCGTGCGCCGGCATCAACATCAGGCCGGGCGGGCCGCGATCCCCTTCACCGTCGCCTCCAGCGCCGACGGCACGACCAGCGGGGCTATGGGGGAGGAGTCCCGGGGGGAGATCTGGGCGCCGTTGTGGGAGCGGCCGTTCAGCCTGCCGGAGGTGACGCAGCTGTTCGCCGACGCCCGGGCGGCGTGGCGGGGGCGACCCGCCCGCCGGGCGGTGGAGTTCTACGCCGCCACGAAGAGCCTCGGCGTGGCACGTGGCGTCGCCGCTTTCGCCCGGTACGGGCTCCACCAACGCAACGGACTCTCCTACGTGGCGGTGCCCCTGGATCGGGTCACGGTGCAGGCCCGACCAGAGGTGCGGCTCGTCGCCCGACTCGAAGACTGGGTGTCCTTCGTCCGCCGCGAAGCCCACACCGGCGCGGTGCAGGAGAAGCTGCGCCGCTTCGACACCGCCCACCTCGCCTACGTCCGCGACGGCGGAACAGTGCCGTTGGCCAGGATCCTCGCCGCGGTGACCGACCTCGAACAGGCCGTCGGCCGCAGTGGCCGCACCCGCGACAAGACACCCCCACGGACGCCCCCCTCAGCGGGAGAGTTCCTGGACGTCCTCGCCAGGGCCAGCTGCCCCGAGTTGCGGGTCGCTGTCGGTATCGCCTCCAGCGCCACCCTCGGCGGCAAAGGTGAGGCGCGGAGCATGCGTCACCTTCTCCTGCCGATCGACCCCGACCCCCGCTGGCGTGACGCCCCCCTCGTCGCCGGGTTCGGACAGCGGCCCCTGCGCCACGTCCTCGCCGACGTGCTGTCGTGGCGCTGCCGCACCGCCCCGGACGAGCAGGACACGACCGCATTCCGGGGATCGCCGACCTTCCGACGCGGGATACGGGTCCCCGACCTCGACCTCCACGCCTTCGCCATCGAGGGACGGCTCGACGAGAAAGCCCTGGACCTGTGGCTGCGCGCCTGCCTCGCCCTGCGGTGGGACGGCGTCGAACACCAGTGGACCGACCCCGACGAGCCGGTCACCCCGATCCCCACCCTCGGGCTGCTGCACCCCCTTGCCAACGGCCTCGCACCGGGGCGCACCACCGACCGCGACGTGCCCCGCTGGGCGTTGGGTCCGGACTGGCCGGCCCGACTCGCCGCCGGCCACACCGTCGCCGTCCACGCCGACGCCGCACGCCGCCTACGCCAAGCCGGCTGGCTGGCCGTGCCCGCACCAGCGCAGATCCCGGTGGACGGGCACGCGCTCGCGGCGGCGCTGGTCCCACGGTGCCGCCACCCCCAACGCCAACTCAACCGGCACTTCGGCATTCCCGTCCGTTCCGACGAACCCACCGGAACCATGCACGCCCCCGAACTGATCAAGGAGATGTCGTGACCACCTACCGCACCGTGTTCAAGGCCACGTTGCAGCCGGTCATCGGATCCCGCTTCCAACCGACCGGGTTCCCCGACCTCGGCGCCGCCGAGTTCGAATCCGCACAAGGACGGGCGCTGCTCGTCGAGTCCGCCCAATCGATGGCGAACCGACTGGAGTCGACCACCTGGGACGAGGCCAACGCCGAACAACGCGAAGAACTCGCCGGCCTGCCATACGTGCGGGTCGTCGACGCCGACGGCGCCTTCCTGTCCTCCAGCCGCCTCGAAGCCCACCGCCTCGCCTCCGCCTACGTCATGAACGGGCAGGTCGACGGCGTCAAAGGCGAACAGTGGATGCGTGAGCGCCTCGGACTCGCCGCCGGCCGGCCACTGGACCACCGGGCAGTCGCCCGCGCCTGCTTCGCCATCGACCCGGTAGCCCTGATCCACGGCGTCTTCTTCGCCCGCAAGGGCTGGCCCTGGCAGCCACGAATCGCCCGCGCCGTCACCAGCTTCATCGAAGCCTACGACGTGCGCCCCGCGGTCAGCGGCGGAGTCAAACGCGACGTCGTGATCAACGAGGCGAAGGACGGCGCCACCGCCGACGGATACGGCACCGTCCCCCACCACCGCGTCGAGTACACCGCCAAACAGATCACCGCCTACTTCTCCGTCGACCACGCCCAACTGCGCTCCTACGGACTCTCCGAAACCGCCACCGCACTGCTGCACGCCCTGATCGACTTCGAGATCGGCACCCTCCTCGACAGCGGACTGCGGCTGCGCACCGCCTGCGACCTCGACGTCGTCCACATCGACGGAGAACGTCCCGACACCGCGGACGCCACCCGCCGCATCGCGAAACTCGTCCAGGAATGCGGCGACCAACTCGGCCCGATCACCACCGCCGTCTGGACCGGACGTGGCAAAGGATGACCGTCACCCTCGCCATCCGCTTCCCCCTCGGCCGCTACCACGCCACCCCCTGGGACCGCAGCGTCAACGAAGGAGCAGTGGAATGGCCCCCCTCACCATGGCGGCTCCTCCGCGCGCTCGTCTCGACCTGGTACACCCGCTGGCCTGACCTACCCGCCCCCACCCTCGACGGACTCCTCGCCACCCTCGGGGACCTGCCCGCCTACCGAACCCCACCGTCGCAGCCCGGCCACACCCGGCACTACCTCCCGGACACCGACCACACGACGGGCAGCACCGGGGGCACCGCCCTCACCCTCGACCCCTACCTCGCGATACCCCGCGACCAGGACCTCCTCGTCCAATGGCCGGCGACCCTCACCGACGAACAGCGCAACACCCTCGCGAAACTCGTCGAGCTGATCCCCTACCTCGGCCGCGCCGACTCCGTCTGCGAAGCCCGACTCCTCGACACCGACGAGCAACCAGACGACACCTGGTGGCAACCCGGCACCGGCGGAGCCGACACCGTACGGCTCCTCGCCCCCACCACACCCATCCGCCGCGCCGTCCTCGAAACGACAACCCTCGACGTGCGCAAGGGACGCCGCACCCTGCCCCCCGAAACCCGCTGGATCGACTACACCACCACCCCCACGAAGGCGCCCCCGGCGCGCGCCACCCGGCAAGTCGACAGCGCGATCACCGCGATCCGCTTCGCTGTCACCTCCCGCGTCCCCCTCAAGACCACCCACGGCGTGATCCTCGCCGACGAGATCCACCGGATCGCCGCAAGCAGACTCGACGGCCCACGACCCGCCGTGCTCGGCCAACGAGGCGCGGCAACCAACCACCAACACGCCCACTGGATCCCCATCCCCACCGGGCCTGAGCCCAGCGCCACCGTGACTGGCTTCCTCGTCTGGGTACCCGGCGGACTCACACTCGACGAAGTCAGCCACCTCATCGGCATCCGCCGAGCCTCCGGACGCCGCAGCGGCTACCAGGTCAAGGGATTCCCCGAGGTCGACCTCCTCCTGCAGGCCACCGGCACACCGACGCAGGTAGCACCCGAGCTCTGCGGCCCGGCCAGACGGTGGCGCAGCCTCACCCCCTACCTACCGGTCCGATACCCGAAACGACAAACCCTCGACGAGTACATCACCGCCGACATCCGCACCGAGCTCAACTACCGCAACCTCCCACCAGCGACCGTCACCCGCCTCAGCCCAGACGAAGGCCTCTCCGACCACTGGGCCCGCGCCTTCCGCCGATACCGCCTCCCACCAGAGAGGCTTAACCACGCCCGGCCAGGACTCGGAGTCAGCCTCGAGTTCGACCAAGACCACGAAGGACCACTCGCACTGGGCCAGCTCAGCCACTTCGGATACGGAGTCTTCATACCGCAGCCGCCAGGACCGCCCAGCTAGATCGACACACGCCATAGGAGCGTGCTCTGGCGGCGGTTGCCCTGTCCGACTGGGTTTTGATCATGGTGTGGATCGCCCGCTGCGGGCTGAATTGTCGGGATGGGGTGATGGGTTGCCGTATCGCTGGCCGGGTTTGTTGTAGTCGGTTAGGGTGGCGTCGCTTTCCGTCAATGTGGCTGTGGCGCCCATGTGGCGTTGGGAGGGGCAGGCTTGGTGATCGATCCCCAGCGGGTGGACGGTGCGAGACGGGCGCTGGGCGCGAGACTCGCGGGGTGGCGGAACGCGCGTGGGGTGACCCAGCTGGACTTGGCGCGGCGGGTGCCGGTTTCCCGAACCACGATCGCCGGCGTGGAGACTGGGCGGCAGTGCCCGGACCGGGTCTTCTGGCAGCGTTGTGAGTCGGCCCTGGGAGCTGGCGGGGAGTTGCTGACCGGCTATGACGACTACCGTCGCCTCAAGCAGCAGCTTGATCAGGAAAGAGCCGACGCGGCGCAGCGCGCGCGGTGGGGCGAGGTCGAGGACCGTATGCCTCCACCTGCTCCTCGTGGTGTTCCGGCCATTGAGGCGGAGAGGCCGCTGGGCGGCGTCGGTGCCGTGGACGGGGCAGACGGCCGAGGCGGTCTGACTGCGGCGATGCAGGTCGCTGGCGTCGTGGCGGCTGGTGGTGACGGCGTCGGTGATGAGGATGTCGTTACCCTAGCGGCAGTGTCCGATGGGCGGGTGGTGTCGTTGCGGGTGAGTCGAAGGGCGCTGCTGGAACTCGCCGCCGGGGTGGTGACGCTGCCGGCTGTGACCGCCATGGACGTGCCTCGTTCGTCGGCTGTCGATCCCGCCGTAGTGGACTACTTCGCGCAGCTGCGCGCGTTCCTCGTGCGAGCCGACGACCGGTTCGGCGGCCTTACCGTCCTGTCGACGGTCGAGCAGCAGATCGCGTTGATCGCCGCTCTGCGCAGGCAGGCGCGTGGGGAGCTTCGGGACCGGTTGGTCAGCACGCAGGCGCGGTGGAGCGAGTTCGCGGGCTGGCTCGCCGACGACCTGGGAGATCGGGCGGCCGGCGAGCGGTGGCTGGACCGTGCGGGAAGCCTCGCGCAGGAGGCCGATGACCAGGAGTTCTGGGCCTACGTGCTGGCCCGCAAGGCGCAGCGGATGGTCCCCACCAGTGATGAGGACCGGGTGGCCGCTCTGGCTCGTGCGGCGTTGCGCCTACCTGGCACGCCTACGCTCGTGCGTGCCTTCGCCGCGGTCCAGCAGGCGCATGGCAGCGTTGCTCAGGGAGATGTCAGCGGCTTCCAAGCCGCGATCGAGCGCGCCCACTCACTTGTCGCGGGCGCTTCATCGACCAGTGACGATGACTCTCTCGGATCATTCTGTACCCGTCCCTATCTGGCGGCGCAGGAAGGTGAGGGATGGCTGCGTCTCCGGCAGCCCGACAAGGCCATCGGTAGTTTCACGGCGGCCGTCAACGAGTGGCCCGAGCGTTACCGGCGAGAGCGGGGCGTGTACCTCTCCCGCACCGCGCACGCGTACCTCGCGGCCTCGGAGCCAGGCCACGCTGCCACGGTAGCCGCAGAAGCGCTGTCGGTGGCCACCACCACGGGCTCGGCTCGGGTCCGCCGCGACGTCGCCGCCTTGGCTCGGCAGCTCGAACCCTTCCGCAGCCAGCGGGATGTGGGGCATCTACTTGACCAACTGGCTGCGGTCGGATGAGCGACTCGCCCGGTTCGGCGCAGGTGTGGAGTGTGCCGCGCGTGGCCGTCGTGGGCCGCGCCAATATCGACATCACTGTGCGGATTCCCGGGCCGCCGGTTCCTGGCCGCACGACGTTCGCGTCGTCGCCAGCGACGACCACCGCTGGCGGTAAGAGCCTCAACCAGGCCCTGGCCGCTAGCCGGGCGGGTGCGCACACCAGTCTGATCGGCAATGTCGGCGACGACCACTGGGGTGCCTTCCTGTACCGGACCCTGACCGACGCGGCCGTTGACGTGTCCTGCTTCCACCTCGTGCCGTCGGCGTCGACCGCAATCGCGCTCATCGAGGTCGACCCGGAGGGAGAGAACCGCATCATCCTCGCGCTGGCCCCGGACACCGAGCTCACCGGCGAGCAGGTACGCAGCAGACTCGCAGAGCTGCACGCCTCGGTCGTGGTGACCCAACTCGATCTCCCACCCGACGCCGTCGACGCCGTCTTCCGACACCACCGCGCGCGGACGCTCATCGGCAACCTGGTGCCGCATCCCACGCTTGGGCCGGCTGCGTTGGCCCCACTAGACCTGTTCGTCGCTAACGAGGCCGAGGCGGCGGCGATACTCGGCCGCCACCACGACGACCCAAGGGTCGCCGCACGGGAGCTTCGCGAACTGGGCCCCAGAGCGGCCGTGGTGACCGCCGGCCCGCGCGGCGCCGCCTACAGCGACGCCCACGACACCGCGCTCGTGCCCGCACCAAACATCAACGCGATCAACACCAGCGGTGCAGGCGACACTTTTCTCGGCACGCTAGCGGCACGCCTGGTCCACAATCTCCCCCTCTCCGACGCGGTCACCGACGGGGTGGCCGCAGCGACGACCTTCGTGGGCAGCGGCATGCCGCGGTAGCACCACCCGAAGCGTTCCGAATGGTCAAGGTCAAGGCCGGCAGGAAAGACACAGTCGAGACCACGGTCGTGGCCGCCGAACCCATCCATGTCGACGCGATCGCCGCGCTTCTTCAGGAGTTGAAAACCATCTACGGCGAGACCGAGGTCGAGTCCCGTGACATGCGGATCCGTCAGATCAACGAAGTGCTCTTCGGTGCCCCGCCCCTGGCCCACGCCGTGCTCGTCGGGGACGCGCAGGCACTCGTCGGGCTAGCGACGTACTCCATTGTTGTAGCCAGCCGCCGGCCTGACCCGCTCGCTCTATCTGAAGGAGTTGTACCTGGCAGGGGGGCCTGGGAACGCTGCTCATGGACAGTCTGGTCGGGGTGGCCGTTGCGAACTCCTGCAGCCGGATCGAGTGGACCACCGATCGGGACAAAGCAGGCACAGTGCTTCTTCGACAAGTGTCGTCGGCACGGCGACAAGGTCTTCTACTGGCTCGAGGGCCAACTGTCTCCGGCGATAGATGCACCAACCCCGCCGCCCGGGAACTCGCCAATGTCCTCAGCACCACAGCTTCCACCAGAATCTCACGAGACCTGCCGAAATCCAGCCTGATCGCCACCCGGACCGGCCGTCTCACACCTGTCAGCGGCGGCGGTTGGCCAGTGAGCCCGTCAGGTCGGGTGCCCGAAGCTGCGGGCAGATGCCCGCGCATCAGGATCCCGTCCCGTCGCAGCCCTGCCTAGATGTCCCGTGCGGGGTAGCGGGCGACACCCGCGTCGTTGAGGATCTGCATCACCGTCGGATGCGGCTGCACGTCGTCGACCGTTGCCTGGAGCACGCCGTCTACGTGATGCCCGCCAGCTGCCACCCGGGTCGCCGTGGCGGAGTGGAAGGCGAACATCAGGTGGCTCTGCGTGTGCGATGAGCTCCTGTTTGCTCGTCTGGGGTGGGATCGCCGGGTCGCGCGTCGAAGGTTCGTGTCGAGGGTGTTCGACACGCGTTCGGGCAGCGTCTACTGGTTCCTGGCATCACGGATGTCGGACCGGGATTCGGAGCGGCGGCAGGGTGCCCTGTGGCCGGCGCGACGGCTGCCGGCTCCGCAACCTTTCGCGAAGCTGCCTGCAGGTTGATTTGGCTTCGGCCGGCGACGGCAACCAACCACACAACCAGGATGTGATGATTTGACTACCGCAAGTGGGAGCGTTGTGCGGGATCCCGTGGCGCTGCGGACGGCGATGGTGGCGGAGCTGAGCGAGGACACGATCAGGTCGCAGGCGGTGGCTGCGGCGTTCTCGGTCGTGCCGCGGCACTTGTTCGCCCCAGGTGAGCCGCTGGAGGTCGTGTACGACTCGAACACCCCGCTGGTGACGAAGACCGGTCCGGACGGTACGGCACTCAGTTCGGTGTCGGCGGCGCACATCCAGGCAATCATGTTGGAGCAGGCTGAGATCGAGCCGGGGATGTGGGTTCTGGAGATCGGTTCGGGTGGGTACAACGCGGCGCTGATCGCGGAGCTGGTCGGCCCACAGGGCGCGGTGACGTCCGTGGACATCGATCCGGAGATCGTCGCTCGGGCCCGCGCCTGTCTGCAGGCCGCCGGCTACGAGGACCGGGTGCGGGTCGTGCAGGCCGACGCCGAACACGGTGTGCCGGAGCAGGCGCCGTACGACCGGATCATCGTCACGGTCGGCGCGTGGGACATCCCTCCGGCCTGGATCGCCCAGCTGTCCGAGCATGGCCGGATCGTGGTGCCGTTGCGGTTCGCCGGCCTGTCCCGCTGCGTCGCCTTCGACCTGGCCGGAGGGCGTCTGGTCAGTCACAGCTACTGCCTCGGAGGGTTCGTGCCGATGCAGGGCGAGGGCACGTACTCCGAGACGCTGGTGCCGATCCACGGTGAGGCGACGCTGCGCATCGACGGGCCGGATCCGGGCTTCGACGTGCCGGCGCTGCGTAAGGCGGTGCACGCGCCGAGGATCGAGCGGTGGTCCGGGGCGGCGTTCGACATGCCCGACGAGCTGGAGCTGTTCGTGGTGACCAGCGCACCCCACGTGCCCTTCCTTTACGCGAGCCAGCAGCTGGTGGACCAGGGCGTGTTCACCCCGGCGGTGACCTACGGCACGGCCGCCGTGGTCGAGGGCGGCAGTCTGGCCTACCGCACGAAACGAGAGAACGAGGACCACGGCGGGTGGGAGAGCGGTGTCTACGCCTACGGCCCACAGGCCGAGGCGGTCGCTGACCGGTATGTCGGACTGCTGCGCCGCTGGGCGGCGGACTTCCGCCGTCGAGGAGCCGCCCGGATCGAGTACCTGCCCACCAACGCAGGCGTGCCGGACGGCTGGTACGTGCCGAAGCGCCATGGCGTCGTCGCGGTGTCCTGGCGTTGACAGCTACCGGCGTTCCGGCCGGGACGCCGGGTGGATCACAACCCCCTCGAAGGAGGCTGTCGTGTCGATCATGACCGAGGAGCGGATCGCTCCGTCCGTGTCGCCGGTGGCGGTGGACGGGAAGAAGGACGAGTTCGGGCCGGACGACTGGGAGCTGGACATCAGCTTCGTCGAGTCCGGCGAGGGCGTCGACAAGCTGATCTACATGACGAACGACGGGTGCGGCAAGACCTGCCAGTCCGCCTGCACCAGCTGCCCGAAGTAGGACGAAGATCCGGGGCGCCTGGCCGTGCGGCGAATGCCGCGCGGCCGGGCGCCTCACGTTCGCAGGGGAGGACGTGTGTACCGGCACCTGGACGCGCTGATGGTGCGCGCGACGCCCTGCCCTCCCGACCGGCTGGTCGGCTGGTGGCCGGACCTGACCGGCGTGCAGGACGCAGGGTCGTGGCGGTGGTGGTTGGGGCAGGTGTTCGCGGCACCGCGATTCGCGGCGGCGGTGGAGCTCGCCAGTCCCGTGCTCGCCGACCGTGTCCGCGCGGTCTGCGACGGCCGTGTCGGAGAGGATGAGGCACGGCGGGTGGTGATGTCGGTCCTGCGCTACCTGTTGCGGATGCGTGGCCGGGCGACGCCGTACGGCTTCTTCGCCGGGGTCGCGCCCGCCCGCCTGGCCCCGACCACCGCCGTCTGCTTCGGTGACGGACACTGGGCGGTGCTCCGGGTGCGGGCGGCGTGGCTTTCGGGCCTGGTCGACGGGCTGGAGGCCGATCCGGTGCTTCGGCCGCACCTGATGGTCCGCGCCAACAACCTCCTGACGTGCCGCGACAGGCAGATCGTGTTGGAGCACCGCACCCACCAGAAGCCCGGGGAGCGGCCTACCCAGGTGCACGTGCGCGCCACTGGCCCGGTGCTCACGGCGCTGACGGCGGCGGCGGACCCGATTCGACTGGGGGATCTGGTTGCCGTGCTTGCCGCCGACCACGGCGCCCCCGTCGGGGTGGTGCATGCGCTGCTCGCGCGGATGGTGTCGCAACGGCTCTTGCTGACCGCGCTACGGCCGCCAACCACCTGCACCGACCCGCTGTCCGCCGTCACCGCCGGCCTTCAGCAGGCGGTGGCCGACGCCGACGCCGGCACCCCCGGCGACAGCGCGCTCGCCCGGGCGCGTGCGACGCTCACCGTGCTGCGCGCCCTCTCCGAATGGGCCGTGTCGGACACCGCGACGCCCGGTGCGCGGCTGGCCGAGACGATGACGGGTCTGCACCCCGCCGACGAGCCGCCGGTCGCGATGGACCTGCGGCTGGACGCCGACGTGCGTGTTCCCGAGGTGGTAGCGGTCGAGGCGGCGAGCGCAGCCGGCGCCTTGGTGCGTCTCGCCGCTGCCGGCCGTGGGGGGTGGGCGGCGTGGCACCGCCGTTTCCTCGAGCGTTACGGACCCCATGCGATCGTGCCGGTCCGGGACGCGGTAGACGCCGATCTCGGCCTGGGCTACCCCGCCGGTTACCGCGGCGCTACCCCCGCGCCGCCACCGGCCCTGACCGCGCGGGATCGGAAGCTGATGGCCCTCGCCCAGGACGCGTCGCTACGACGCGAGCATGAAGTCGTGCTCGATGACGCCGCCATCGCCGACCTCACCGGTGGCGCACCCGTCGTATCTGTCCAGCCGAGCACCGAGCTGACCGTCACCGTGCATGCCCGTACCACCCGGGACCTCGACCGGGGCGAGTTTCAGCTGGAGGTCGTCGGCGTGTCCCGCAACGCCGGCACCGTCACCGGCCGGTTTCTCGACCTGCTCGACCCTGCGGACCGGAAGCGAATGACCGGCGAGTACGCGGCGCTACCGCAGGCGACCCGTGGCGCGTTGCGAGTCCAGGTGTCGGCGGCGGCCCTCTACACGGTCACCGAAGACGTGGCCCGCGCCCCCCACGTGATGCCGCACCACGTCTCGCTCGGGGAATACCACGACAACGCGCCCGACCGGATCGCGCTGGACGACATTGCGGTCACCGCTGACGCCGACCGGATCTACCTGGTGTCGGTCTCCCGGCGGCGCGTGGTGGAGCCGATCGTGCTCAACGCGGTCGAACAGGTGCACTACACCCTGCCGATCGTACGGTTCCTCACCGAGGCCCCCACTGCCTTCACGGCACCGTGTGACGGCTTCGACTGGGGCGCTGCGAGCGGTCTGCCGTTCCTGCCCGCCCTGCGCTACCAGCGGACCATCCTGTCACCGGCACGCTGGCTACTACCAGCCAATGCCCTGCCCGCCCCCGCGGCGAGCTGGCGGGAGTGGAGCCGGGCACTGGCATCCTGGCGCGACACCACCGGCTGCCCGCCGGGGGCGTACCTCGGCGACAGTGACCAGCGCATCCGGCTGGATCTCGCCGAGCCGGCGCATCAGGCCCTGCTGCGCGACCACCTGCGCCGTACCCCGACCGCCGTACTGCGCGCCGCGTCCCCGCCTGACACGGCCGGCTGGATGGACGGACGCGCCCACGAGATCGTCGTCCCCCTGGCTGCCACAGTCGATCCGGCGCCACCACCACACGCGCTTGCCACCGCACCCGTGGTCGACGTCCGCGAACACGGGCATCTCCCCGGCGTCGGTGAACACCTCTTCGTCAAGCTGTACGGCCATCCCGACCGACAGACACCGATCCTCACCCGCCACCTCCCGTCCTTGCTCCGCAAGCTCGACCCACAGACACGATGGTGGTTTCTGCGCTACGGCGACCCCGATGCGCACCTACGGCTGCGGCTGACCGGCAACGCGAACCTCACCACACTCGCCGAGTGGACACATGGCCTACGCCGCGTCGGCCTGATCGCCCGCGTACAGATCGACACCGACTACCCGGAGACCGGCCGCTTCGGCGGTCCCACCGCCGACACTGCCGCCGCCGGGGTCTTCGCCGCCGACTCCGCAGCCGCCGTCACCCAGTTGGCTGCCATCGACCGTGGACGGGCATCCGATGTTCGTGCGGTGACCGCAGCGAGCCTGCTGCACCTCACGACCGCCCTGATCGGTAACACCACCGCCGGCATGCGGTGGCTGATCGACCACACCCGCCCGCAGCGATCCGCCCCACCCCGCGACGTGTATCAGCGCACGATCACGCTCGCCAACCCCGACCAGACCGGCCTGGACGTACTCGGTGACGGCACCGAACTGCGGGCTGCCTGGCAGCGGCGCCGCGAGACGTTGACCACCTACCGTTCCACCCTGCACGCCGTCGGGACCGCCGTGGACAGTGTGCTGCCTGACCTGCTGCACCTACACCACACCCGCATGATCGGGCCCGACCCGGACAGCGAACGGGCCTGCCTGCACCTGGCCCGCGCCGCCGCGCTGAGCTGGACCGCCCGCACTCGGAACGAACCATGAGCCCCGCGCACCCGCACGCGCTCGCGGCGTCGACAACCATCGCCGAGGCATTGGCCGATCCACAAGCCATCCCACCCGCATTCGAGGGGCGGGCGAGGCCGCAGTCCCTTGCGGGCGGCGCGGTCGGTATCGCCCTGCTGCACATCGAACGAGCCCGCACCGGCCACGGCGACGACGTTGCCGCCCACACCTGGCTGAAGCTCGTTACATCCCAGCCGGTCAGTACCGGAGGCAACGCCAACCTGTTCCACGGCGCACCAGCGCTCGGTTTCGCCCTACACGCCACCGGCACGACCCGCTATCGGCGTGCGCTGGCCGCACTCGACGACACCGTCCTCGCCCTCACCCGAGCGCGCCTGGCCGCCGCTCATGCCCGCATCGACCGAGGCGATCCGCTGCCTATGCGCGAGTTCGACCTGATCCACGGCCTGACCGGACTCGGCGTCTACCACCTGCACCGCCACCCCGGCCACCCCGTCACCCGCGACGTACTCGCCTACCTGGTCCGCCTCACCCACCCTCTGCCCAGCCAACACGACACCACTGGACTGCCACCGTGGTGGATGCAGGTCGGCCTGTCCGGCGAACCCGACCCCGACCACCCACACGGGCACGGGAACCTGGGAGTCGCCCACGGCATCAGCGCCGTCATCGCGCTACTGGCCCTCGCCGTCCTTCAAGACCTGACCACCACCGGCCTGCGCGACGCTCTCGCCCGCCTCTGCTCCTGGACCGACCAGTGGCGCCAGGACGACAACCCCGGCCCCTGGTGGCCCGGCTACCTCACCATCGACCACGCCGGCCGCCCCGCACCGTCGCACCATCCCCGCCCCTCCTGGTGCTACGGCATCGCCGGCACCGCCCGGGCCCAACAGTTGGCTGGCATCGCTCTCGACGACCCCCGCCGGCAGGCAGTCGCCGAGCGCGGGATCCTGGCCGCGCTGCGCGACCCGAACCGACCCGCCCTCCTCCCCGAGATCGGCCTATGCCATGGCAAAGCCGGCCTGCTCCACGCCGCATTCCGCATGGCGATCGACGCCCGCAGCCCCGCGCTGGCCGCTGAACTACCCAATCTGGCCAGCCACCTCGCCGCCCAGCTACTGGGCGAGCCGATGACCGACCCGGAACTCATGGACGGCGCTACCGGCACCGCACTCGCGCTGCACGCCGTCGGCACCGGAACCGCCCCCATGTCCGGGTGGGACGCGGTCCTCCTGCTCGCCTGACACCATCCGACCCGCACACCGGCCCTCACCCCCCGACCCTTGAAGGAACGCCATGATGCCGTCGCCGTGGCTTCAGATCACCGTCGAGCTGCCCGATCCGGACCGGGCCGAGCACACTGCTGTCACCCACCTCGCCCCCATGCTCATCCAAGCGGAAGCTGACAGGCACATCACTGGCTGGTTCTTCATCCGTAAGACACCCCAGTGGCGGCTGCGCTACCTCCCCACCAACGCGACCACCACAGCGCGGGAGCACCTCTTCAGCCGCCTCGACGCCCTCATCCGTGAAGGGCACATCACCCGCGCCGTCGAGGTCGTCTACGAACCCGAGACCCGCGCGTTCGGTGGCGACCACGCGATGGCGGTCGCCCATCGGCTGTGGCACGCCGACAGCCGGCACGTGCTCGGCTACCTCGCTACCACCGCAACAGAGCCCACCACCCGTCGCCGCCGCGAGATCGCGATCCTGCTCGCCAGCACCCTGCTGCGCGGGGCCGGCCTCGACTGGTACGAACAAGGAGACGTCTGGTCCAAGGTCGCCCACCACCGCCCCCCACCCGACACACCCAGCCCAGACAAGACCCATGCTCTCCAGACAGCGCTGCGCCGGCTCATGAGCACCGACGCGAGCAGCCTCACCCACCCGGCCCGGCCACACCGGAGAGCGACGGACTGGGCCGCCGCGTTCACCACCGCCGGCCGCGACCTGGTCCACCTCGCCGGCACCGGCGACCTCCACCGCGGGCTGCGCGACGTCCTCGCCCACCACGTCATCTTCGCGATGAACCGGATCGGCCTGCCCGCGACCACCCAGGCCGTCCTCGCCACCCACGCCGCCACCGCCATCTTCGGCCCAGATCCCACCACCCCACCAGCCACCCACCACCAGCACAACCGCGGGACGACGGTCACCACAGCCAGGGGAGAAACCGGTAGCTGATGGACCCGACCGGGGCGCAAGCCCGCAGATTCCCCCTCGTCGCCCGGCCCCGACCCGCCTGCACCCCACTGCCCGAACGGGTCGCCGACCTGACCCGCCGCGCTGCCGCCGCCACCCGCGACCACGACCCCGCCACCGCGACCGCCGTGATCAACCTCGCCGCGCTGCTCGCATCAGACTGCGGACGACCCGACCTGGCCCACCAATGGTCGACACGCCTCGCCCGCACCGCGCTCACCCACCCCGCCCCCGACTTCCGAACAGCAAGTCACAGCCTCGAACCCATCATCAACCTCGCCCGGCTGCGCATCCGCGCCGGCGACGGCACCGGAGCATGGAAACTCCTCGAAACCCTCTACCGCGCCGTCGCGTCGCGCACCGACACCACCATTGACGGCGTCTCCATCCCTGCTGCACGTCTCACCCCCGGCCCTACCGCGCACCGCGAACTCCGCCAGTGGCTCTGGACAGTCCTGCTGTCCAGCGGCGCACACGCTCTCGCCACGGCCGGCCGATGGGACGACGCCTACCACCGGCTCCACCAACACAACGGCATCGGCCGACGCATGCTCGACGGCCGGCAGATCGCCGTCATCGCCCACGCCACCGCCGGCAGACGCACCCGCGCCCTGGAACTCCTACGCGACACCGCGCCAGGCGAACCATGGGAACACGCCGTCACCGCAGCCCTGAACCTGCTGTGCCAGCCAGTGGCCATCGTGAGCGCCACTCAACAACACGCCGTGGCCGCCTACCAGACGCTAGACACCACAGCGGCAGGCCTCGTCGTGTTCCACACCCGCCTCGGAATGTGCCTCATCGACGCGCTCGGCGGCGTCGAGCAGCCTGCCGCACAGCCCATTGCCGCCGACCTCATCGAACGAGCCCGCAGCGACGGGTACGCCGCCCGCGACGTCCTCGGCCACCCCGGATGCCGCGCCATCCTCACCCAGCGACAAGCTGAACAACTCACTGACCAGGTCACCGCCTGTGGCCTGGGCACCGGCGGCGTACCCGAACCCTTGCTGGCCGAACTCGCCGTCGCACTGGATGCCGCCAGATCCGTCATCCGTGATACACCCGCCAAGGCCGGACGGCTCCCCAATGCGGCCGACACGAAAAGCCGCCCGGCGACTCATTCTTTGTAGCGAACCAAACTAAGGCCTACAGCCCTGAACAGCAACGACCAACCGGAGAGGAGCACCACGAATGCGTAGCCACGAACTCGCCCCAGGCCGCATGATCGGCGTCGTCTTCGACCACGGCGACGACTTCTTCACCGCCCTCACCGACACCTGCCGAACTCACGGCATCAGGCAGGGCTACATCCCCGTCTTCATCGCCGGCCTCAGCACCGCGAGAATCGTCGGCACCTGCCAGCGGCTCGACAACCCCGACGCCCCGGTCTGGTCCCACGTCGACCTGACCAACGTCGAGGCACTCGGTGGCGGCACCATCGCCTGGGACGAGACCACCAACACGATCACACCCCACATCCACATCACGGTCGGACTGAAGGAACACAGCGCGACGGCCCACACCAGCCACCTGCTGGATGCCACCGTCCAGTTCCTCACCGAGATGCTCATCATCGAGATCAGCTCGCCGACGATGAACCGCCTACCGAACCATGACCTGTACGACGTGCCACAACTGCGGTTCGACCAGCAAAGCGGCACCGAGACGTAGCCCGAGCGAGGACCGAGTTCATGGCAGGGGTTCGGCAACCCCGTGGGACGGCCCCCTTGCGCGGATGGAGCCCCTGCGCTTCAGCCACGGGCTGCGACTGTCACCTTCGCCGCTTAGTTGCTCCACGGGCAGCGTTCCGTCGAGGGTGATGGTGCCGGCCGGCAGGGACTGAGCCGCTTGGGCGCACCGATTCACCTGCGCCAGCCGCCATGCCCGGACCTGCGCGTCCCGGGCTGGGTCCTGTGGCCACAACGACTGCGCCCGATCCGTCTCCGGATGACCCAGTGGGAACCGTGATGAAGTAGTGCGCGACGTCCATGCCGCAGGCACGCAGCCCGATGAGGATTCCGTCGAGGTAGAACCATACGACGACGGTCATCGGGACGACCAGTGTCCGCTGGTACTCCTGCGCGAGTGCGACCGCCGTGTCCACGACGCTGCGTCGCCATACCCGCAGGTCCTGGAAGTCCCCGCTAGGCGGTAGCGGCGCGACCTCCCGAAGCATGAACCCGGGTAGTTCGGCGTCGAAGAGCAGCAGCTGGGGATCGTCCGCGATCAGCTGCTGTGCCAGTGTCGTTTTCCCCGCGCCGAACGCGCCGTTCACCCAGATCGCCCGCACGGATTCTTCTCTTCCGTTGGCGCCTACTACGACTGCGGGAACGTGTCGGGCTGGCTCGCGGCGAACAACGCCGTCGCCCGTCTCACCGGCATCACGTCCTGACCGCCTGGCGTCATCCGTTCAGGGACGCAGTCGCCACGGTCGACCATCGGTAGGTGCGGTCCTCCCGGCGTAGTGCGATCAGTGAGACCTCGCTGATCGTCGCCGGCACCGGGGGTAGGTGTCGCAGTTCGGCCAGTCGGGCGCGGATCGGCGCGGTGGGCGTGGGCGCGCCGCTGTAGGCGATCGTCATGTGGGGCCGGAACCCGCCGGCTGGTTCGGGAACGGTGTGCCGCACTGCGGCGATCGCGGCCCGGACAGCAGCGCGTACTCGTTCGACGGCGGCCCAGGGTTGGACGAGCAGGCCGATGCCTTCGGCGTCAGGGTCCACGGGTCCGAGGGACAGCTTCAGCGGTGGCAGGGCGGCGCACCGCTGGCGGGCTTCGGCGACGATCGCGTCGATGTCGTTGTCGGGTACTTCGTCGGTGAAGCCGATGCCCTGGGTGGTCAGGTGCAGGCCGTCGAGCGGCACCAGGTCCAAGCCGGGCAGCGGGGCGAGTCGCTGTTGAAGGTTGGTGACGTGGTGGTGGAGTGCGGGCTGCTGTTGGAAGGTGAGGTGCCAGGTGTAGAAGTGGCGGCCTGGGTGCCAGCCGGGACGCCAGTACCAGTGCTCGGTGAGGGTGGGCAGGTTCTGGTAGGTGGTCCACCGTTGCCGCAGGCTGGTCAGTTCCCGGCTGCTCATGTCGGCGATCGTAGGCCCGCCGGTGGCGCGGTGCGGGGGTGTGTGCGGTCGGCGAGCAGGTCCGCGACGTCCTGTATCCGCGGGTGGTGGCGTAGGGGGTGGGCGGTGGTGAGGAACTGGTGGGTGCGTTGGTGGACGGATTCGAAGCGGTGCTCGGTGGTGAGGGCGAGCGCCTGCAACGCCAGCTCGGCGGCCTGTTCGGGGTCGCCGGCGTGGAGGTGGGCGGTGGCCAGGTCGAGGCGGCTGAGGGCTTGCGGGCCGCGTAGCTGGGCGGTGTCGAATGCGGCGATGGCGGTGGTCAGGTGCCCGGCGACGTCGTCGGTGTGGCCGAGGGCCAGGTAGGCGGTCGCCGCGTTGGCCGCGGCCCGGGTGGGGCAGTACGGGCCGAGGGTGAGGCTGGTGCTGACCTGCCCGTCCGGCGGGTGCTGGGCCAGCAGGTCGAATGCCTGGCCGACGGCCTGGTCGACGCCGTCGCGGTCGCCGAGGTGGGCGAGTGCCCGTGCCTGCCCGTTGACGGTGAGGCGGATCCGGTGGGGGCCGGTGCCGGCGTGGCGGAGGCCGTCTTCGGCGTAGGCGAGGGCGTCGCGGTGGTTGCCGGTGTAGAAGGCGACCAGGCTCTGGGTGGCGCGGGCCCAGGCCTGTGTGTCGGGTTGTTCGGCGGCGTGGGCGAGGTCGAACGCTTCGGCGGCGTAGGCGTGTGCGACGCGGAAGGCGCGCAGGTCCAGGGCGAGGGCGGCGAGGAGACCGGACAGGTGCGCGGCGGCGGTGTAGAGCCGGGCGCGTTGTGGCGGGTGCTGCCGGCCGGCCATCAGCTGGTCGATGCTGGCCCGCAGGGGACGTAGCCGGGCGACGAGGGTGGCGGGTGGGCAGCGTTCGTTGTCGGCGATCGCCTGCCGGATCTGGTCTTCCAGGTGCGCCAGCCGGGCGTCGTCGTCGGTAACGGTGGTCAGCGCCGAACGACGGACGGTGATGGCGTCCTCGGACTCCCACCACGCCGCCGCGCTGGTGCTGCCGGGGGGATCCGCCGGGCGGTGGCGGCGGTGGTGCAGGTCGGCGATGCGGTCGTACTCGGCGGCCAGCACACCACCGGTGCGCAGCACCTGGTCGCAGCGGGTCCAGAACGGCCGCTCGGGATGCTGCCGGCCGGTCTCGGTGTTCGCCACCGAGCTGCGCCCGTACTGCACGAGCCGGGCGAGCCCGTGCTGGGTGTGGCCGGCCTCTTTACGCAGGTGGGCGAGGTGGTGGCCGAGCGCGCGGCGGGCGGTGGTGAGCTCGTGGTGGTCGACCATCGTTGCCACCCCCGGGTTGCCGCGGTCACGATGAGCGAACACCATAGCTGCCTCGGGTGACACTTTCCGAGCTGCCGGCGACGGCCCCGCCCGGCCGCCGCCGGTGGTCGCGAGGGTCACGGCCTCGGTGTCGGCAGGTCGGGGCGGCGGTGCTGGCGGTGTCGGAGTTGGTGTCGGAATCTACCGACAATGTCGGCGCACGGCGCTGCGGGCGTGTCGCCCCTGCCGCGCCCTACCGTCTCCGCATGCCCTCCGGACGCCGCGATGTTACCGCCGATCTGCCTCGTAAGCGGATGGCCGCCGGGCTGCTGATCACCGACGCGGACGAGCGGGTTCTGCTGGTCGAGCCCGCGTACAAGGCGGAGTGGGAGATCCCTGGCGGGTGCGTCGAGGCGGACGAGTCGCCGTACCAGGCCGCGGTCCGGGAGTGCCGGGAGGAACTCGGCTTGGCCCTGACGCCAGGCCAGTTGCTCGTCGTGGACTGGGTACCGGCCCGCGACGGGCGTGCCGAGGGGGTCATGGCCGTCTATGACGGCGGCACCCTCGACGCCACCGCGACGGAGCGGATCGTGGTGCCGCCCGGGGAGTTGAAGGGCTGGGCGTGGTCCGACCCGCTACAGACCGCCCGGCGGTTACGGCCGCTGCTGGCCCGCCGGGTCGCCGAGGCGCTGCGCGCCCGCGCTGACGGCTGCTGCTTCTACCTCGAAGACGGCGTCCCGGTCACCTGACCGCAGGCCAACTGGGGTCCTTCCTGCGCGAGGCGCGGCTTCGGCGGCGCCAGCCGAGATCACCGGCGGGGCCTGAGCGTCCCGCCGTCCGCCATCGAGACACCACCACCCACCGCAGTTCACCCTGCCCACCTACGGGAGGTACCGCCATGCCCAAAACCGCTAACCCCGACCGGACGCCCGCCCGTCCCGAACCGCCACAGCGGGATTCCGTACTGCCCGAGTTGCGGGAGGTCTGGTGGGAGACCGGGGTACGGGCCAGGGCACAGGCCGGCCTGTTCGCCGTCTTCTCCGAGCTGCCCCGCCTGGTCTGGGCCGCGCTCGTCGTGAGCTGGCGCGCCGACCGGGCACGGACGTCGGTGGTGGCGGGCACGACGGTCGGCGCGGGGGTGATGGCCGCGTTCGGGCTCCTCGCCGCGCAGCGGGTGCTGGTGGAACTCTTCGCTGGCGGTCCGACCGCCGACAAGGTCACGGCCGCGCTGCCCGCCCTGGCCGCGCTCGCAGCGGTGACCGCGTTGCGCGCCGGCATGGCCACCGCCATGGGGTACGCGCAGAATGGCCTGACGCCGAAGGTGGACCGGGAGGTCGAACGCGGGCTGTTCGAGGTGACGACCGCGGTGCGGTTGGAGGCGTTCGACGCCGACGCGTTCGCCGACGACATGGAACGCGCCTCCCGTGGCGCGAACTCCACCACCGGCCTGGTGCAGGCGTCGATGAACCTGCTCGCCGGGCTCGCCGGTGTCCTCGCCGTCGCGGTCGCCGTCGTGGTGGTCCACCCGCTGCTGCTGCTCGCCCTGCTGGTGGCGACGGTGCCGAACGGGTGGGCGTCGCTGCGCGCCGGGCACCTGCGCTACCAGACCTACGCCGCCGGATCGGTGCGCCGTCGGCGGTTGTGGCTGCTGCACCGGCTGATGGCCGAACGCGACTCCGCCCCCGAACTACGCTCCTACGGGCTACGCGGGTTCCTGCTCGACCAGTACGACCGGGTCATGGCCGTCGAGACCGGCATCCAACTCGCCCTCGCCCGGCGGGTCACCACGACCACGACCGTCGGCGCGATGATCGGCGGCGTGGCGACCGCCGTGGTCTACGTCCTGCTCGGCCTGCTGCTCATCGACGGGCAGATCCCCCTCGCCGCCGCCGCGACCTGCGTCATCGCCGTCCAGTCCGCGCAGCGTTCCCTGGCGGTTGTCACGTTCCAGGTCGACCGGGTCTACACCGAGGGGCAGCACTTCCGCGACTACACCGGCTTCATGACCCGCGCCGCCGACTACCTGCCGATCCGCACGGGCCCGGCCGCCGACCTGCCGGAACCGGGCCGGCTGGAGGAGATCACCGTCGACGCGGTCAGCCTGCACTACCCCGACCGGGACACCCCCGCCGTTGACCAGGTCAGTCTGAGGATCGAGGCGGGACAGACGGTGGCGTTCGTCGGGGAGAACGGCTCCGGCAAGTCCACCCTCGCCACCATGATCGCCACCCTGCGCACCCCCACCAGCGGCACCATCGACTACAATGGCCGGCCAGCCGACGACTGGGGCACCGACACGCTGCGGGCCCGGATCGGGGTCGTGACGCAGGAGTACCACAAGTGGCCGTTCACCGCCGCCACGAACATCGCGATCGGCGACATCGCCACCGACGCCGAGCAGACCCGGATCGAGGCAGCCGCCGACCGCGCCGTCGCCCACGACATGATCACCGAACTGCCCCACGGCTACGAGACGCTGCTCGACCGCACCTTCGCCGGCGGCCAGGACCTCTCCGGCGGCCAGTGGCAACGCATCACCGCCGCCCGCGGGTTCCTCCGCGACGCCGACGTGCTCATCATGGACGAGCCGTCGTCCGCCCTCGACCCCCGCGCCGAGGATGCCCTCTTCCAGGCCATCCGGGATCGGCAGGGGCGCGGCATCACCATCCTGATCACCCACCGGCTAGCCAACGTCCGCCACGCCGACCGCATCTTCGTCCTGCACCACGGGCGTCTCGTCGAGTCCGGCACCCACGACCACCTCATGAGCACCGACGGCCGGTACGCGGAGCTGTTCACCCTCCAAGCCGCCGGCTACGACACCACCATCGGACCCGCCGCGACTGTTCCCCGGCAGACCGCCATCGCCTGACGGAGCACGCCATGACGACGCCGAAGCCTGCGAAGCCTGTCGATCAAACGTTGGTGATCATCAGGGGAAACTCCGGCAGCGGAAAGACCACCGCCGCCCGCGAGGTGCGTCGCCGCTTCGGACGCGGTGCGGCCCTACTGGAACAGGACTACCTGCGTAGAACCGTGCTTCGGGAACACGACAGCGCTCACATCGACCCGGTCGCCCCGACGTTCATCGCCGCGACCGCCCGCACCGCCCTTGACCTGGGCTACCACGTCATCCTCGAAGGCATCCTGCACACCCAACGCTACGCAGCCGTGCTGCACCAACTCATCGACGGCCACCCAGGGCCAGTCGCCGTGTTCTATCTGGACGTCTCCTTCGACGAGACCATCCGGCGCCACATCCGCCGCGACGAGCCGATCCCCGTCACCCCCGACGAGATGCGCCACTGGTACACGCACCGCGACCTGCTTGACACCCCCGGGGAGACCGTCATCGGCGAGTCCAGCACCTTCGAGCAGACCGTCACGACGATCCTGCAGGCCAGCGGCCTCACCACCGCCATACCGCACGCGCCCTGTCCACGGCGATGCCCACACTGCGCCCGCAAAGCCGACCAGCCGAACATCGAGACGGAGACTCCGATACCGCCGCCCTGACCGGACCTTGCAGCTCAGACCCACTCGGACCTCCTTCACGCGTCGGCGCTTCCAGCAGATCGCCCGCGGGACGGCGGAGTGAGGCGTCCAGCTGGACCTCCAACGCGAGGGACTAACCAATGTCTAAGCCTGCCATCGGTACCAGGGTCCCGTACCGGGCGGATGCCTGTGCGGCAAGATCCGGTTTACTGTGAGCCCCGACTGTCTCCACGTCTGCAGCTGCCCGCACTGCCAGAAACGGGCCGGCAGGCCGATCCAGTCGTGGGTCAGCTTCCCACTGGAAGGTGGGCCGGCTCTCTCCGCAGGAGAGGGCCAGCCCACCTCGTCTGCTTTCTGAGTTTGTTCGAATGGGACTCTGGCGGACTTCGTCGTGCACGCGGCGTAGGCACCCGCCAAGATACCCGCCCTGCCTGGCAGGTGCCGATGCCCGGGCTTAGGGGCGTGCCGCCCGTTTGGGGTCAGTCCGATGTCGAGCGCCGCCAACTTCTTTTATTGGATTGCTGGTTGATTCTGGTGGAATGCCATGAATCCGAGCCGCTTCATGAGGAAGCTCTTACTAGCCGCAGCTTGTCTCGTTGAGTAGCAGGTGGGTTGCGGGCGGCGCTCTCCTCGAGTAGCTCTGCTTCTTGAACGATTGCCAGGAAGCTCTTGGCGACAGGGTAGGCCTCGCCCGCTTCCAGCGTCGTCTCGATGGTTATCGCGCTCTCGTCCATGTCGACCGAGACCGAACTGTTGTAGACTTGGCTTCCTTGTATTTCAAACTCGAGTAGTTTCTCCATGAGTTGTGCGGCTTGTTGCTCGAGGAATGCAGGAGAAGGATCTCGGCCCTCGTCTGCCCAAACGGCTGCTCGAAGAGTGATCCGGACCCGCATCTGACCTCGTCCTCTTTCTTTTGCCATGCCAGCAGTTCAACGAAAATGCCCACTGCAGGAGATCGTCGACGTACTCCTTTGGTTTCGGCGGCACGTTGTTTACGAAGCGGATGTGTTGCCGGCATGGGCAGTATGCTTTTCGGTAAGCTTGGGTCTTGTCTTTGTTCTGCTGCATGCATCCAAAGGTGAACCGATAGAGTTTAAGGAGCTTTACAGCTCTTGCGACCGACGGGTGGACTTCGAAGCGCTGCAATTCTCTCTCCTGATGCACTAGCCAACAACCTGAGTGAACGAGAGACATGCTCGAAGGTTGCGCTGTTCAGCAGCCCTTCGGTCAGGCGACGGACACTGTGTGCGACACGTGGCCTGGGAGTGATGCCGGTGGCCAGGTCGTGAGCGACGTGGGCGGTGTCGGCGGAGGGGTAGGAGGGCGACGACCCCGCTGCGTCGATGGGCACCGCGCCCGGCACGGTCTTCCATGGACGACTACCTGCCGGGGTGTGCCTTATCACCGGCCAGCGCGCTGTGCTAACCAGGTACCGCGCCCTGGGCGCTCCGCCGCACCGCCGGCATCACCACATGAGCGATATCCGCCGCAGGATGACGGTTCGCGGACCGTGGCGGCCTGCCCAGCCCGCCTATGGGCGCGGCGGGGCGCCGGGCTCGCAGTCGCGCCGTAAGCTGCGACGACGTGACGAGCAGCGACGTTCTAGAAACGACGACCACCAGGGCTGTGTGCGAGGTCGAGGTCAAGTACCAGGTCGGCGGCCTCGCGGCGCTGGAGGCGGCCCTCGCCGCGCGTGGTGTCGTTCTGTCGGTGCCGGTGGTTCAGGATGATCAGGCGTATGCGCGGGTCGGTTGGGAGTACGGCCAGTCGAAGATCGGTGTGCCGTTCGCTCGTCTGCGTACTGAGCGGGGGCGGCATCTGCTGACGGTGAAGACGCCGGTGGCCAACGAGCTGTCGTGCGTCGAGCACGAGACCGAGGTGGCGGATCGGGAGCAGATGCACGCCGCGATCCAGCAGCTCGGCTTCTACCCCACGGTGCGCATCCGCAAGACCCGCCGCACGGCCGTGCTCGGGCTGTTGTCGCTGTGCGTCGACGAGGTGGACGGCATCGGCGTGTTCCTGGAGATCGAACGCATCGTCGACGCCGACAGGGCCGGTGAGGGGATTCAGGTCGAGCTGGACCGGTTCGCTGGCGAGCTGGGTGTGCCGCTCACGCGGATCACCGACACCTACGACTCGCTGATCCGGGCGGCGCGGGCCGGGGTCTAGAAGAGGGTGGCGGGCTCGATCATCGGCGGTGTGGGGCGGACGTCGAGCGCGTCGACCCGCAGGTCGAGGTCGAGGGTGACGGCGGCGTGGTCGGTGAGGCGTTGTTCCCGGGGTTCCTGCAGGTAGTCGCCGCCGTGGAGGTGGTCGCGGAGTGCGGTGCCGACGTGTAGGTAGTCGAAGCGGTAGCCGTTGCCGGCGCGGCCGAACCAGCTGTGCCGCTGGACGTCGGGGGTGAGGTGGGTGTGCGCGTCGGTGAGCCCGGCGGCGGTCAGCGTGTCGAACAGGGCGTACTCGAATGGCAGCCACACGCCGGGGTATGCCGGTTGGTGGTCGCGGGCGATGACGTTGTAGTCGCCGCCGAGCACGAGGTGTGCCCGCTCGTCGGCTGGTAGCCGGTCGAGGGTGTCGGTGAGGGTGGTGAGGAACGCCCGTTTGCGTTCGACCTTGGCGGGGGCGCGGTCGCTGGAGGGCACGTAGACGCCGAGGACGGTGACTGGTGTGTCGGTGTGGACGGTGGCGGCGACGGCCCGGCCGGGGATGCTGAGTCCGGCGGTGATGTCCGGGCGGGCGGTGGTGGGGATCCGGCTGATCATCGCGGTGCCGCGGTCGCCGGGCAGGGGCGGGTGGTGGACCTGGTAGCCGGCGCGGCGGAAGTGGTCGAGCAGGTGGGCGGTGCCGTCGCCGCCGCTGGTCTCGGTGAGCAGGAGGATCTGCTCGGGGCGGCCGGTGAGCCACCGCAGCAGCGCGTCGGCGCGGCGCCGGGAGGTGGCCTGGATGTTCAGCGTCAGGATCGATAGCACGACGTCGAGTCTTCACACCGCGGGGCGTTGGTCGAGCATGGGGGCCAGCGTGTCGAGGATGGCGGAGACGACCTGGTCCGGGTCCCGACCTTCGCAGTCGATCTTCACCTGGTGCCAGGACTGGCGGGCGAGGAAGTCGAACGCCTGCTGGTAGAGCCGCAACTCGCGTTCGGGTGTGCCGGTGGCCTCCAGCCGGGTCAGCCGGCGGCGCGCGGCGAGGCGGGCGGCGATGACCCGCGGGTCGTCGACGAGGTAGAGGGAGATGGCGGGTTGCAGGACGTACCGGTTGTAGCTCCAGATCTCGCGGAGGTCGACCGCGTCGACGCGTTGCAGCACCAGCGAGGACTGGACGTACCGGTCTGTGACGACGATGCCGCCGGCGTCGAGGGCGGGGATGATCTCGTCTTCGATGTGCGTGGTGCGGTCGGCGGCGATCGCGAGGGCGAGGGCCCGGCCGTGCAGGACGGCCTCGGCCTCACGTAGCAGGTCTCCCAGGCGGGTGCGGGTGGGCTCGGTCGTCAGGTGCACGGGCTGGCCGGTGCGGTGGCGTAGCCGCTCGGCCAGCAGTCTGGCGATGGTGGTCTTGCCGACGCCGTTGGGTCCCTCGACCGCGATCAGCACGGCGGTTCAGGCTCCGGTGGGGGCGGTCGGGATCAGCGGGAGCCGGATCGCCTCGGGTGGGCACTGCTCGGTGTCCGGCGCGCCGATGCGTTGGCCGGCGGCGATCACCGCGGCGGGGCAGCCCTTGCCGCAGGAGTCGTTGACCGCGCACGTCCCGCAGGTCGGGTTGGCCCCGACCTGGTAGCGGTCGTGGAAGCGGTACCGGTCGAGGTCGTCGGTGATCTCCCCGTCGAGGATGTTGCCGATCAGGAACTCGCGGTCGGCGTGCCGGGACTGGGGTGTGCGGGCGGCGAAGACGAGGTAGGGGCAGACGGCGGTGTCGCCGTCGGCGAAGACGTAGATCAGGGTGCCGGCGTCGCAGCCGGACAACGGCAGGGTGTCGTTGGGGAACCGGATCGGCACCAGCTCGACGCGGTCGGCCAGGGCGGCGGTGGCGGCGGCGATCGCCCGCATCGTCTCCTCAGGCGCGGCGAGCCGGCCGTGGGACCTCACGCCCCGGCCGAAGCTCGACAGCGGGTTCATCAGCACGTACGCCGCGCCGAGGTCGGCGGCGAACGCGCACAGCTCGGTGAACTCCTGCGGGCGAGTGAGCACGTTCGGCGTGGACAGGATCCCGTGCAGCAGGCCCGCGTCGGCGAACCGTTCCGTGGTCTGCCGGGTGACGGCGAAGGAGTCGCGGCTGCCCCGGAACCGGCCGTGCGAGGCGGGCCGGAAACCGTCGAAGCTGACGTTGACCCGCACGTTGCCCAGCTCGGCGAGGGCGGTGATCTGTTCGTCGCTGGTCAGGGTGGCGTTCGTGCAGATCTTGACGGGTAGGTCCATCCGCGCCGCCGCGGCGCAGATCTCCAGTAGGTGGGGGTGCGCGAACGGCTCGCCGCCGGTCAACGTCAACCGGGTCACCCGGGCCCGCCGCAGCCGGGGCAGCACGGTGTCGACCATGTCGTCGAGCGTGATGTCGACGCCGACGTGGGTGGAGGACACGAAGCAGTGGGCGCAGTGCAGATTGCACCGCTGCGTGATCTGCACCAGAGCCTTACGTTCGCCGTCGTCGACCGAGGTCCGGAAATAGCAGGAGCTGGCGTGGGTCTCGACGACCAACCGCTTACTCATGAACCCTCCCAGCAGCCGACCGCTCGCAGGAGGCGTCGGATCCGCCTCGCGGGACTTCCCCGTCCAGTAACCCGGCATCTGTTCGTGTCGAACACCCTCGACGCCGATATCCGACACGGCCACATGTCCGGCCGTACCGTCGTGGCCACGATCCCGATCCGCGGCGTCACCAAGATCGACTCCGTCGTGGTCACCGGTGGGAACGGCGAGCTCGGGGGAGGCCCGTCCTTCCCGGTTCGCTGAGGCCGGATGGGATCGGTGTCGATTCCTCATGTCGACAATGGTCGACACCCTGCCGCCGGCCAACACTGAGTTCCGGCGTCGCCGATCAGCTGCGACGCCACGACCCGTCGGGTCCGGTGCTGGCCAGCCGCTGCCAGAGCCGGCCGGGTCCCCGCCGGCGGTGCACCCGCTGGCGCATCTCATCTGCGACTCAGGGAGGCAGGGTGCGACTCGACGCGTCGGCCGGAGGCCCGCCTGTGGCTGGCCTGCCCGCCCGCCTCGTGCGGGTATGTGTGGCACTGGCCGCCGGGGTGGCGGCGGCCGGCCTGGGGGCGGCGACATGGGTGCTCGCGCTGTCGCCGGGTCCTGTTCCCCCGACGGCCGGCTTGGCGCTGGTGTGCGCGGCCGCGGCCAGTACGGCGGCCACCGCCAGCGCGGCCGTGTGCGTTCATCGGCTCGCCCGAGCGCACGCCTGCACCATGGCGGGCGCCTCGCCTCCTGCCGCCGGGCAGCCGGTGGCCGGTCAGCAGGTGGAGGTGTACGTCGGCCTCGCCCGTCGGCTGCAGGGCCTGGTGCACCGGGAGATCCAGCTGCTGGATGTCCTGGAGGCGCAGGTCGAGGACCCCGACCTGCTCAAGGGCCTGTTCCAGGTCGACCACCTCGCGACCCGCATCCGCCGCTACGCGGAGAACCTCGCCGTGGTCGGAGGGGCGGTGCCCCGGCGGCAGTGGAGCCGGCCGCTGCCGCTGGTCGAGGTACTCCGCTCGGCGATCGCCGAGGTGGAGCAGTACGCGCGGGTGCGGGTCGTGCCACCGGTCGAGGGAAACCTGCGCGGCCACGCCGGCGCCGACGTGGTGCACCTGCTGGCCGAGCTGATCGAGAACGCGACCACGTTCGCGCCCCCGCACACCGAGGTGACGGTGCGGGCCCGGCGGGTCGCCCTCGGCGTGGCGGTCGAGGTGGACGACCGCGGCCTGGGCATGCCGCACACGGAGCAGGACCGGGTGAACGCCCTGCTGGCCGACCCCCACCGGGTGGAGGTCGGCGACCTGCTGCGCGACGGCCGTATCGGGGCGTGGGTGGTCTCGGCGCTGGCCCGCCGTCACGGCATCACCACCAAGGTGCAGACCAACGTCTACGGCGGGGTGCAGGCCGTGGTGATCCTCCCGGCGGCCCTGCTCGGGGACCAGCAGACCGACCCGCTGCCCGCCACGGACGCGGCCCCCGCACCCACCCGGGGCGGACCACCACCCGCCGGCGGGTTACCGCCGGCAGGTGCGCCAGCCGGTCCGCGGCGCCCCGCGCCCGCACCGCCACCGGCGGGGACACACAGCCGGCACCGCGACGTGCCACCACCGGCCGGCGACGGCACCTGCGGGCAGGCCGGCGGGGCGCGGCCCGCGCTGCCGCGCCGCACCCGCCAGGCACACCTGGCGGCCCCGCTCCGGCAGGCCCGCCCGACGACGGCGAACCAGCCCTCCGGGGACCACTCCCCCACCCTGATGGCCGACTTCCTGCGCGGCGCCGCCTCCGCCGCGGCGCCCACCCCGGGCGCGGGCGACGCCCACCGACCTGTGTGACAAGGAGCGTTTCTGTGATGACCACGAAGCCGTCCTCCCCGGAACTGGCCTGGCTGCTGGCCGGCCTGGTGCAGCGGGTGCCGCACACCCGCAGCGCGTTGCTGCTGTCCTCCGACGGGCTGCCCCGGGCCGCCCACGGCCTCGCCGACGACGGCGCGGACCACCTGGCGGCGATCGCCTCCGGGCTGTTCTCCCTGACCCGCAGCGCCGGGGAGATGTTCGACGCGGGCGGCGGCGTGCGGCAGGTGGTGGCCGAACTCGACGCCACACTGCTGTTCGTCACCGCCGCCGGCGACGGCGCCGTGCTGGCGGTGCTGGCCGACCGGCAGGCCGACGTCAGCGTCCTCGGCTACGAGATGTCCCAGATGGTCAAGAGCGTCCGCCCGTACCTGGCGACACCCGTGCGCGGCGTCGTCCCGTCCCCCGCCGCGCCGTGATGGCCGACGCGCATCAGGAGACGTGGGTCGACGACGCGGCGGGACGCCTGGTGCGCCCCTACACCGTCAGCGCGGGACGGACCCGGCCCACCACGGCGATGGACCTGCTGTCGTGGGTCGTCGCCACCGGCGTACGGCCGAGAGCGCGCCTGGAACCGGACCACGACGTGGCGCTGCGGCTGTGCGGGGCGGCGACCACCGTCGCGGAGATCGCCGCCCGGATGAGGCTGCCGGCGGCGGTCACGAAGGTGGTCCTGTCGGACCTGGTGGCCGTCGGCGCGGTACGCACCCGCCCACCCAGCCCGGCCGCCGACCCGACCGACCGATCGATCCTGGAGAGGCTCCTTGCCGGCCTACAACAACGACTCTGACCGGACACCGCACGCCCTCAAGATCCTCATCGCGGGCGGGTTCGGGGTCGGGAAGACCACCTTCATCACCGCCACCAGCGAGATCCCGCCGCTGTGCACCGAGGAGCTGATCACCGCCGCCAGCGTCGGCACCGACGACCTCGCCGGGGTGGAGACGAAGACGACCACCACGGTGGCCCTGGACTTCGGCCGCATCACCATCGACCCCGACACCGTGCTCTACCTGTTCGGCACACCCGGGCAGGACCGGTTCTGGTTCCTGTGGGACGAACTGTGCCACGGCGCGCTCGGCGCGGTGGTCCTGGCCGACACCCGCCGCCTGCCGGACTGCTTCGCCGCCGTGGACTTCGTCGAATCCCGCCGCACCCGGTTCCTGATCGCCGTCAACGAGTTCGACGGCGCCTACCGACACGACCCCCAGGAGGTCCGCGCCGCCCTGGGCCTACGCCCCGAGGTGCCGGTCGTGACATGCGACGCCCGCCACCCCCGGTCCGCGACCGCCGTCCTGGTGACGCTGGTGCGCACCCTGCTCACCCCACAACCCTCCACACCCACCCACCCTCATTTCACCCCGGCAGGCAGCCCGACATGACCAACGACGGTTTCGTACCCGCACCCCTCACCCCGCCCGACCCGCAGGCACCGCAGCGAATCCAACGCCTGCGCGCGCTCGGCCTCGGCCAGCCGGAGCGGGAGTTCGACGACTTCGCCCGCAACCTCGCCGACATCACCGGCACGCCCTGGGCGATGGTGAACTTCCTCGACGACGGCGGCCAGTTCTTCGCCGGCCTCTACACCGGCAGCACCACCCAACCCGGGGTGTCGACACCGGTCAGCGCCCGGGAGCCGGGCCGGTGGATGCCCCGGGACCAGGGATTCTGCCCGCACGTCGTCCACCGGCGCCGCGCGCTGGTCCTCGACGACGTCTGCGCCTACCCGCGGTTCGCCGGCAACCCCGTCGTCGACCAGCTCGGCATCCGCACCTACATGGGCGCCCCCCTGATCGACGACACCGGCGTCACCCTGGGCACCGTCTGCGTCGTCGGCCCCGAGCCCCGCAGCTGGGGCCAGGAAGGGCTCACCACCATCAAGACGTGGGCCGCCAACCTGGCCGCCCGGATCAACCAGCGACAACCCGGCAGGTAGTCAGGCGCGGCTCCCGGCCCACCTGCGGACGCCGGCGAACCTCGCCGCCACCGGTCGACAACCCACCCCCAACCCGCACTGCGACCCCCGACCGGCGGGGCCGCCGTGGGCGACTTCCGAGGAGAGCGGCAGATGGTCGACGGCTACCCCCTCACCCCCCGCCACACCCGCCTGCGGGACACGGTCCGCGCGTTCGCCGAGGCCGAGGTCCGGCCCCGCATCACGGAGCTGGAGGCGGACCGGACCGTGGCGCGGGACCTGTCCCGGCAGATCGCCCGCCAAGGATGGCTCGGCGCCACGATCGACCCCACCTACGCAGGACTCGGGCTGGGCCACCTCGCCAAGACGATCATCATCGAGGAACTGTCCCGGGTCTCGGCCGCCATGGGCGCCATGCTCCAAGCGTCCCACCTCGGCACTGCGAAGATCATCCACTTCGGCGACGACACGCAGAAGCGGACCTGGCTGCCCGCCATCGCCGCCGGCGCCTGCCTACCGACCATCGCCGTCACCGAACCCGGCTCCGGCAGCCACGTCCTCGGCATCACCACCACCGCCATACGCGACGGCGACGACTACCTCATCACCGGCACGAAGACCTTCGTCGGCAACAGCCACATCGGCGACCTGCACGGCGTCGTCGCCCGCACCCGGCCCGGCACCCGCGGACTGTCCGCCTTCCTCGTCGAAGCCGACCGGCCCGGCGTACGGCTCACCCCGCACCAGCCCAGCATGGGACTGCACGGCTTCAGCTTCGGCGAGATCGCCTTCGACAACTGCCGCGTCCCGGCGGCCAACCGGCTCGGCGCCGAAGGCGACGGCCTCGACGTCGCCTACTCCTCCAGCGTCCTGTACGGCAGACCCAACCTCGCCGCCGTCGCCCTCGGCATCCACCAGGCCGTCCTCGACATCACCGTCGCGTACGCGACCCGCCAACGCCGCTATGGCAAACCCCTCGCCGACCTGCCCACGGTGAAACAGCGCATCGGCGCCATCCAGTCCCGGCTGATGGTCGCCCGCCTGGCCGCCTACCACGCCGTACACCTGCTCGACAGCGGGCGACCCTGCGACGCGGAACTCGTCAACGCCAAACTGATCAACGCCGAACACGCGATCGACTCCGCCCGCACAGCGATGGAGATCCACGCCGCACACGGCCTCCACCCCGCCCAATCGCCCATCGAGCGCTACTTCCGCGACGCCCTGCACATCGTCGCCCCCGCCGGCACCTCGGACATCCAACTCCTCCGACTGGCCGAACACGCCCTCGGCACCACGAAACAACCCTGGTCAACCCGGTTCCGCCCCTCCGCTGCCCGGCCAACCGGACAACGCGGCGCGGTGACGCCGGCACCACGGGCAGGAACGAGCGGAGCGGGTTCCCCCGCGTGCTGACCTCCCGCACCCTCGCCAGCGACCAGCCCACCGACACGCTGCCGGTGCTGGCGGCGTACCTGCACACACGACTCGGCACGACGCCGCCACGACCACTCGACGCCATCAGCTTCGACGTCGACGACACACTCATCGACACCACCAGCAGCATGGCTCACGGCATACGGGCGGGCGCCATGCTTGCGGCCACCCTCACCTCCCGCGTCAGCCCAGGCACGCTGATCGACGCGTACCAGGCGGCATTCGACGCCCACTGGCGGCATCCCGCCGCGGCGGGCGCCGGCGGCGTGCAGGACGTTCGTCGACGCGTCTGGTGGACGGCTCTGCGGAGCGTCGGCGTCACGCTGGACACCAGCGACCTGGACCGGCTGGTGTACACCTGCGTCGCCGCCCAACTCGCCGAGATCACCCCGAACCCGGAACTACGCGGTCTCCTGCGAGAGCTGACCGACCTGGTCCCGGTAGCGGTCTGCAGCAACGGGCCACGTGCCTCGGTCCAGCAGAAGCTGGACAAGGCGGCTCTCACCGAATTCGTCACGGCCATCATCTGCGGTCCGGACAGCGGACTCGCCAAGCCCGACCCCGGCCCCTTCCACGCGTGCGGCCGAGCGCTGAACGTCGACCCCACACGCTGCCTCCACATCGGCGACAGCTGGCACGCCGACGTGCAAGGCGCCCTCGCCGCCGGCATGGTCCCGATCTGGATCTCCCGCCATCCGGCGGCCACCCGGCCGCGACCACCAACCGTGCCCTGGTATCCCACCGTCACCAACGCCATCCGCGACCTCCTGCGGCTTCTGTCCGCCACCACCCGACAGGCGCGGCCAGCTGGCTTAGGCCCCGCGGCGGAGACCGGTCACTCCTTTGTCACGTCCGGACGAACCAACGCTGAGGAAACAGCCATGACTCCACTCGACGCGGAGAGCCCGCACAGGCACACAGACACCTCGTGGCGTCGGCCGCTGCTGGTTGCCCTGGCCGTCATCACCGTCGCGACGGCGGCAGTCATCGCGTGCCCGGTCCGCACCGGGGGCCACCACCTGGGCGCAGAGCCGACGGCCATCCCCGCGAGCCGGAGCAACGTCCCCGGCCCCGGCCCGGATCCAGCCGTCGTCGCCGCACCGTGTCTCACGGAACTGGCCGACACGCCCCGCGCGGCGGCCGACGGGAACGGTTCGCCCAACGCCACCTCGGCGAGTCCGGCAGGCCGGACAGGCGTCGCCGTCGAGTTCCGGCGGGCCCGCGACATCCGGATCATCGACGGGCCGGGGCGGGTCGTCGCCGACGAGACCGCCGACCTCGCCTCGCCGCCCGGCTTGGAAAAGGAGGCCCGACGGCCGCGTTCACACGTCCTCATCGTCGACCGTTCCGAGGAACCTGCGGTCGGTGCGGCGCAGGTGACGCGGTGACCCGACACCGCATCGGCGTACTGCTGCTCACCGCGCCACTCCTCACTCATGGCCTGTTCCGGACCGCCCGTCGACGTGCACCCCGCACCGCCGGCGCCCCGGAGCAGCACACCACCGGTCCCGGCCGGACCGGTCCTGACCCGCCTGGCCGACACCCTCACCGACGCACCCGCTGACACCACCCGCGGCGACTACCAGTACGTCGAGCGCCGCACCTGGTACCGCGACATCATCGGTCCACCCGGCCCGACCGGATGGCCCGAACGGGTCCGCATCGACCAACTGTGGCGCACCGACGATGCCGACGACGGCAGGCAGGTCAGCGTGCACATCGGCACCGGCGGCTGCATCCCCGACGGCGGGGACGACAGCTGGGCCGGCGGTGCAGAAGACCGGTTCGACCAACCACCACCGAGACAACCAGCCGCCCTGCGCACCCGGCTGCTTGCCGCGGCCGTCCCGGCGAGACCGGTCCCGAACACATCGTCGGCGGCGTCGCGACGCTCTACGAACGCCACGCGCCCACCCGCATGCTCCGGGCCGCGGTCCTGCGGCTCCTCGCGGAGCAGCCCGGCCTCCTCGCGCAGACCGGCGTCACCGACCGCGTCCAGCGCCCCGGCGTGGACGTCATCCTCCCGTACACCGACCGTGCCGGCGTGGCGAGGCGCGACATCCTCACCATCGACGCGACCAGCGGGGTTCTCCTCGCCGCCCACAGCATCATCACCGGCCCCATCCCACCCCAGGACCCGCGACTGGGACCTCACGCCGCAGACGTGATCGTCGCCGAGGCCGCCGGCTACCGGCTCTACGTCGACAGCCGCCGCACCCCGAACACCCACACACCGGCGGCGGGCTGCCAGCACCCCACCTCCCGACCAGGCCCACCGACACCACAGGCTCACCCCTCCGGCAGCGAGCACCGACAGTGACGCGGCTGCCGATCGCCCTCCACCACCAGCACGGTGTCCCCGCTTCGGTGCCATGCCCCGTCACCTCCACCCGGGTCGGCAGTAGGGCCGCCGTCCACCCCGCAGGGCGATGCCTCGCATCGGTGAACGGTGACAGCGCCCATCCGAGTCCTCGATGCCCCGGCGGCTTGTCGCACCCGAGGCGGGGCGTCGACCCGGCCGCGCCAGGGCTGCGCGGTCCACGCACACCGTCGCCCGGGCCGCACCGCAGGTGGGCAGGAAGGTGAGGGACTCACGACCGGTCGAGAAGCTGCCGCCCCTGCGGGACTACCAGCAGGAGGCCGTCGAGGCGATCGTGAAGGGCCAGGCCGATGGCGGTCGTGGCCAGTTCCGGGCCGCCTGCGGCAGCGGCAAGTCCCTTGTCGCGGTGCACGCCGCCGCCCGGCTCTGCCCGACCGGGCTGGTGGTCGTGGCCTGCCCGTCGCTGCCCCTGCTCGCGCAGACCCTGACGGTGTGGGCCGCCGCCGGCATGGCGGCGCAGGTCCTCGCGGTGTGCAGCGACGACACCGTCGCCGACACCGCGGCGCGCACGACGGACCTCCGCTGTCCGGTCACCACCCGGCCGGACGAGATCGCCGACTGGGTCCGACGGACCCCTACCAGCTGTATGCGGCTCATCCTGGTCACCCACGCCTCCATCGCTGTGGTCGGCGAAGGGCTGCACGCCGCGGACACCACCGCCAGCCTGTTGGTCATCGACGAGGCGCACCACACCGCCGGATGGCCCGGCAAACACGTCGCCCTCGCGCACCGAGACGAACACCTGCCGGCCCGCCGGCGGCTGTACATGACCGCCACACCACGAATCCTCAGCCGGCGACGCCGCACAGGCGGTGAGGACGTGTTGTCGATGGACGACGTGGACGTGTTCGGCCCGGTCCACTACAGCTACCCGTTCCCGAGCGCGATCGCCGATGGCTGGCTCGACGACTACCGCATCGTGGTCATCGGCGTCGCCTCCGCGGACGCGCTGTCGACCCTGCGCCGCCTCGACCCCCACGCCGTCGTCCGTGCCGGCGCGGCGCCGCTGCGTACCGCGGTGGTGCAGACCGCGCTCGCCCGCGCCGCCGCCGAGTTCGGCCTTCGCCGCGTGCTGGTGTTCACCCCACGGGTGGCCCAGTCCCAGGAGTTCTCCCGCACTCTGCCGGCCACCCTGGCCGCGCTGCCCGAGCGGGACCGTCCCAAGGGCCGCCTCACGGTCGGGCACGTCGACGGCACCCAGACGATGGCCCAGCGGCAGATCCATCTGGCCAACCTCGCCCAGCCGCCCGAGGACGGCTGGACGGTGATCTCCAACTCGCGGTGCCTGGGCGAGGGCGTCGATGTGCCCGCCGTCGACGCCGTGGTCTTCACCGCCCCGAAGGAGTCCGAGTCCGACGTCATCCAGGCCGTCGGCCGCGCACTGCGCCGCAACCCCGCCGGGTCCGGCATCGCCACCATCCTCCTGCCGGTCCTGCTACCCGACGACCCGGCCGAGACCGCCCGCGACCTCACCGCGGACCTGACCGAATGGACCACGCTCCTGCAGGTGCTGCGCGCGCTGCGCGCCCACGACAACGGCCTCGCCGCCGACCTCGACACCCAGCGCACCAGGGTGTCCACGGGCGCTGCGACGTTGCCGCCGCGGCTGCTCGTCCGTCTCCCCGACGGTCACGACTGCGAGGACCTGCTGCGGGCACTCACCGTGCGGGTGCTGGAGGAGACCACCTCGGAGTGGCTTGTCGGGTACGCCGCCCTGCGGGCGTTCCACGCCGACCACGGACACCTGCGGGTGCCCGTCGGCCATGTACGCCACGGCGTGCGACTGGAACGCTGGGTCGCGCGGCAACGCGCCGAGTACGAGGCACGCCGGCTCCCACAGGACCGGGTCCAGCACCTCAACGACATCGGCTTCGACTGGACACCGATGACGCGGGCCTGGGAGCGGGGCATCGTCGCTGCCACCGCTTTCCGCGCCGAACACGGCCACCTCGACGTGCCCACCGGCCATGTCGTGGACGGACTCGACCTCGCCCTGTGGATAGGACAACAACGCGGCTACCACCGCAGGCGCATCCTTCCCGACAGCCGGGTCGCCGCCCTCACCGCCCTCGGGATCGACTGGACCGTCAAACGCCCCTCCTACCACGACGGCTTCACGGCCCTGCAGCACTTCCACGCCGCCCACGGCCACATCCAGGTCCCGTACGGCGCGACCGTCAACGGCGTCAACCTCTACGACTGGCTCGCCGCCCGACGCACCGACTACCGACTCGGGTGCCTCGACGACGACCGCATCCGCAGCCTGGAAGCACTCGGCATGGGATGGTCGATCCGAACCGCCGCCTGGGAACGCAACCTGGCCACCGCCACCGCGTTCTCCCAGCGCGAAGGCCACCTGCACCCACGCAGAGGCCACCGCGAAGGCGGCATCGACCTATCCCGGTGGATCCACGCCCAGCGCATCGCGCGACGCGACGGCAAACTCCCCCAGGACCGCATCGCCGCGCTCGACGCGATCGGGATGCGATGGGAGATCGCCAGCGGCTGGACCGGAGTGCACCAGGTCACCGCGAGCCGGAATGGCCGCACCAGCGGCGACAACGAATCCCCCGACGACAGCGACCCCGCCGAACCCAGTCCCGTGCCGCGCGATCCGAGCGGGTCGGCTGCGCGGCTGCGGCCTGGCGTCTCGCCCCGACCCGCAGGACAGCGACACCAGTCCTCACCACCATCCACCACGTCTGAAGGGACCCGCTGATGACGCACCTGGGGATCGTGACCTACAACTACGAGGCGGGCGGCTATCGCGACGGCGCCTTCGACATGGAGCCCCTGCGACAGACGTTCGCCGCACTCGACGTCCCGCCCGCGATCATCCTGTTCTGCGAAGCCAAGCACTACCGGCGAAACCAGCACGAAGGGCTACGCCTGGCCGAGAGAGCCCTCACCGAGGCCCTCCACGCCCCCTACACCGGGCTCCTCGGCGTCAGCCAGCACGGGCCCATCCCACCTGCCATCTTCTACCACGCCGGCCTCGTGACCCACCTGGTCTGGCCCGGCGACGACCCGCACGATCCCGACGTCTTCGCCGACAAACGCAACGTCGGCCGGTTCCGCGTCAGCACCACCGGCGCCGAGTTCGGGGCCTGGGTCGCCCACTTCACCTCCCGCAGCGGCGCCGCCCGCCTGGAAGAGGCAAAACTGATCGACCGCTACGGCAACGACCCGCTCCCGTTCATCGGCGGCGGTGACCTCAACTCCACCGCCAGCGGCGGGCACCTCCCCCAACGAGACTGGCAGGCCGCGAACCACCACACCCGCACCCACAAAGGCAAACGGATCGACGACGGCACCCCCAAGGGCACTGGGAAGCCGACACCGACGCCCTCGACCACCTCATCGGCCGATGGGACCCGACCACCAACCGCCGGGGCGACGGCGCCGGCTACCACGCCGTCGCCGAACTGGCCTGGCTCGCCAACCCCGACTTCGTCATCGCGCCCACCATCATCGACAAGCCCGGTGAAGGCGGCCCCGACCTCATCGACTACCTCCTGGTCAACAACGCCATGCGCCCACACGTCATCGCCAGCAGCTACCAGGTCCACGTCCCCGACGGGCCTCTGTTTCCGTCCGACCACCACCTCGTCACCGCCACCATTGACCTGTAGCGGCACCGGCAGACCTTCGAGCCGCACCCGAAGCCCTACATCGCCCGATCTTGGTTGACTGCCGTCTTATCTGGAGCCTTACTCTCATCGATCCCGGGCTTATCACGCCTATACCGAACTCCAAGATCAGCTGGGGATAGCGCATGAGGTCGCGGCCTTCCGAAAGGTCTGACACGTACCAGGGTGCTCGGCGTCGGTAGCGGCCACGATCCTCAACGAGGTGCCGCTCCCGATTTCCCGGCTGGACGGCCATCGGCTGATAGGGGTGTCTTCGGTTGCTACTAGGGCTTCTACAACCCTCGGCGCTGGCACAGCCGTCTGGGTAACGTCAGCCCTGACACCTACGAGACGATCCACCGAGAGAACGCCTGACAGACATCGAGGTACCCGGCTGCATGGGTGACTTCAGGGTTGCCCTCCGCCGTCGTGGGGGGTCTTGCTTGCTTCGGCCGCGACGGGACCGGGTCTGGAGGACGACGGCGAGATTGATCGCGGCGCTTGCCAATGTGAGCAGGCTGCCGAGGGTAGTGGCGATCTCGGTCCAGGCGTGCACCTGTCGGGGTACTCCCAGGTGGGGCGGTCCGGGGCGATCGCCCCGTGCTGACACCGCTCAGCCTGTGGATGCCGACCGGGGTGTGAATGTGCGTTGCTGTGCCCTTGTTGCTGGCCACGGCTGACGGAGCGGGGTCTGGTGCTCGATCGCTGGCGCGAAGGGGGCACACTTAGCGATCAGTTGCCACACGCCCCCAGAGAGTGATCATGAAGGGTTGGTCGGAACCGGATGAGTCCGCGACGCGCTGGGCGGGGCAACCCGATCGATCAGACGGCCTGGCCCGCTAAGGGGAAGCTGCGAGACTGGCTGGTCTACTGCGACCAGATCCACCGGGACAACGGCCAGCCCAGTCTCAGCAAGCTGGCCTCGGCGTTGAGGATGACCTCCCGTTCCCGGATCAGTGAGATGTTGCGCGGTTTGGGTCAACCCGCCGACGAGGCTCAGGCCCGCAACCTGCTGCTGGCCTTGGGGGCTGACGACGACCAGGTTGTTCGGGGAGTGCGCAAGTACCGGGCCGTCCGCGCAGGACAGGTTGAGCAGGACCAGGCAGAGCGTGGTATGCGACGGCCGGACTGGTGGCGGCGTTCCGGCTACGTCAAGCAGGTCGGTGACATCGCCCCGCCGCAGCTGCTGCAGCGGCAGGAGGAGCTGGCCGAGCTGGCTGCCTGGTGCGCGGGTGGGGACGAGGCGTACGTGTGGTGGCAGGCAGGGCCGCGGGCGGGTAAGTCCGCCTTGATGTCCTGGTTCGTGTTGCATCCACCGGCAGGAGTGTGGGTGGTTTCGTTCTTTGTCACCGCTCGCTACACCGGGCAGTCTGACAGCACCGCGTTCACCGACGAGCTGATCGACCAGCTCGCGGCGATCATCGGGCAGCAGGTGCCCCCGGTCACTTCCACGCGGGAACGCGATCGGCTGCGCCGCCAGCTATTCGAGGCGGCCGCCGCCCGGGCGGTGAAGACCGGACACCGGTTGGTGTTGCTGGTCGACGGGCTGGACGAGGACTGCGGCTCGCACCCTGGCTCCGGGTTGCCTAGCATCGCCCGGTGTTTGCCCAGACACCTGCCCGACGGGGTTCGGGTGATTGTGGCCGGTCGTCCCGATCCGCCACTGCCCGCCGACGTCAACAACGATCCCGGCCATCCGTTGCACCAGTGCCGGGTCCGGCTGCTGGCTGCGTCCCCGCACGCCCAGCAGGTCATGCAGCTGGCCCAGGATGAGCTCGACGAGGTCCTGGCCACCGATCCCGATCGGGACGACGGTCTCGGCCGCCAGGTCCTCGGGCTGGTCACAGCTAGCGGCGGTGGCCTGGACCACCGCGACCTGCATGAGTTGACCGGCCGGCCCGTGTTCGAGATCGACTGGCTGCTGCGCGGGGTGTTCGGGCGCACCATCGCCGGTCGGAGCGACCCGCATGCCGCGAAACGGGTGTTCCTGTTCACCCACGAAACCCTGCGTGTGCAGGCCATCGACCGGCTCGGCCCACACACCCTGGCCGGGTTCGTCCAACGCCTGCACACCTGGGCCGACTGTTACCGCCGACAGCGCTGGCCTGCCGGCACCCCGGCCTATCTGCTGCGCGGATACCAGCGCATGCTCGAAGCCACCGACGACCTCAACCGATTGATCGTCCTGGCCACCGACCCCGCACGCCACGATCGCATGCTCGATGCCACCGGCGGTGACGCCGCCTCGCTAGCCGAGATCGCCGCCGCCCAAACCCTCAACTGCGCCCAGCCCCGTCCTGACCTGGCCGCCGCCCTCCGCCTGGCCTGGTGCCGCGACCACCTCGCCCACCGCAATGCCCGCATCCCGGCCCGCCTCCCCACCGTCTGGGCCGCTCTTGGACACCCCATCCGCGCCGAAGCCCTTGCCCGGTCCATCCCCGCCCCGTACCGGCAGGCGCAGGCCCTCACCGGCTTGGTTGAGGCGATCGCGGCTGGTGGCGAGCACGAGTGGGCTCAGACGGTGGCCAATGACGCCGAGCGGGTCGCCCGGTCCATCGCCGACCCGCACAACCAGGCCGAGCTACTGATCGGCCTGGCCCAAGCAGTTGCGACTGCCGGCGAGCATGAGCGGGCTCGTGCGCTGGCCACTGACGCCGAGCATGTCATTCTGTCTACCCTTCAGCCGTACTACATCGAAGATCCCATGGTCGGCTTGGCCCTAGTGGCCGCGGCCGTTGGTGAGTACGAGCGGGCCGAGCAGTACGTCGGGTATGTCACCGAGCCGTGCCAGCAGGCGTTCGCCTTGTCCGGCTTGGCCCGGGCGGCCGCAGCGGCCGGTGAGTACGAGCGGGCCCTCGCGTTGGCCACGGACGCCGAGAGGGTCGCCCGGTCCATCACCGACCCGTATCAGCAGGCTCAGGAAATGACCGGTGTGGTTGAGGCGGTCGCGGCGGCCGGCGAGCATGAGCGGGCTCGCGCGCTGGCCACTGACGCCGAGCAGGCAGCCCGGTCCATCACCGAGCCGGAGAAGCAGGCGTACGCCCTGACCAACCTGGCCCAAGCCGTTGCGGCGGCCGGCGAGCATGAGCGGGCTCGCGCGCTGGCCACTGACGCCGAGCGGGCCGCTCGGTCCATCACCCGATCTGACCAGGAGCCGTACGTCCTGAACCGCCTAGCCCAGGCGCTCGCGGCAGCCGGCGAGCACGAGCATGCCGAGCAGATCGCCCAGTCCCTCGCGAACCCATACCAGCAGGCTCAGGCGATGGCCGATTTGGTTGAGGCGGTTGAGGCGGTTGCGGCGGCCGGTGAGTACGAGAGGGCCCGCGCGCTGGCCACTGACGCCGAGCAGATCGCACGGTCCATCACCAACCCGGACCAGCAGGCTAGTGCGCTGAACGGGCTGCCCCAAGCGTTCGCAGCAGCCGGCGAGTACAAGCGTGCCGAGAAGATTGCCCGGTCCCTCATTGGCCCGTTCCAACAGGCGTACGCCCTGACTGGCCTCGCTCGGGCGGCCGCAGCTGCTGGCGAGCACGAGTCGGCCCGCGCACTGGCTACCGACGCTGAGCAGATTGCCCGGTCCATCACCAACCGGTTCGATCAGCCGCAGGTCCTGGCTGGCCTGGCCAGGGCGGCTGCGGCTGCCGGTGAGTACGAGCGAGCCGAGGAAATCGTCCGGTCCATCAATCCGTACTACTTCCAAGAAGCTCTGACCGTCTTGGTTGAGGTGATCGCGGCTGCCGGCGAGTACGGGCAGGCCGAGGAGATCGCCCGGTCCATAAGCGAGCGAGGTCAGCAGGAGCGCGCGCTGACCGGTCTGGCCCGGGCGGTCGCGGTTGCGGGCGAGGTCGAGCGGGCCGAGGAGATCGCCCGGTCCATAAAAGACCCCGGTCAACAGGCACGCGCTCTGACCGAACTGGCCTACGCCGCTGGGCCGACCGTCGCAAGATCGTTGAGCGCGGCCGCGTTGGCCGCCGGAAGCTGGACGATCCCGCTTATGGCAGTGGGCCAACTCGACGCCAAGGCCCTGTCCGACTTTGTCGACGAGTTCGTCTCTCGCCGGCGATAGCCGCCTATCGCCGGATGAGGGCGTCACCCTCTGACGGAGGTGAGGCCGACACCATGTTCTCGGACCGGCAGCCCAGCCTGTCCAGAATCGCCGCGCCGTAGCTGGTCACGTCACCGGTGCCCATCGTCATAACCAGGTCGCCACGCCCGGCCATCCGTCCGATCACCCGGGCGGCGTGGTCGGGCCCGAGGGGCAGGCAGTAGGTGCCGTCGCGGAGTCGGGCCATGATGGCGGTAGGGTCCGCCCCCGGTCGGGCCTGCGGCGCGGCGTCATGCACGTCGAGCAGCAGAACGTAGTCGGCGTGGTCCGCCAATACCCGCCCGATCTGCTCCCCGAAGGCTAGGACGCGGGCGTGTCCGGAGGGCTGGAACACCACGAACACCCGGCCTCGGGTCAGGGTGCGTGCGGCTTGCAGGTCGGCGGTGATCTCGTGCGGATGGGCGGTGTAGGAGTCGACCACCGTCACCCCGGCCCGGGTGTCGACGTGCTCGAACCGGCGGCGTACCCCGGCGAACGAGCACAATGCCCCACCGACCTCGGTGGGGTCGAGCCCGAGGGCGACCGCGCACGCCATGGCCGCCGCCGCGTTGGCCAGGTGATGTCCCGCCGGGGTCGGCAGGGTCAGCCCGACCTGCGTGCCATCCGGCATCCGTACCGTGGCCGACGCGCTCCACCCCTCTGCGTGTGCGTCCAGGAGCCGGACATCCGCCGTCCGGTCCCGGCCGAAGCGCAGCACCGTCAGGTCGGGTCGCTCGGCGGCGACGACGTGAGCGGCCACCGTCGAGCCCACACAGTCGGCGTTGACGACCAGGAAGCCGTTCACAGCGGTCCGGCAGCCGAACGTGACGTAGGCGCGCAGCAGATCAGCCTGGTTGGAGAAGTGCTCCGGGTGGCTGGTCACGTTGGTGATGACCGCGATCGACGGAGTCAGGAAGTGGAACGACAGGTCCGACCCGTCGGCCTCGGCGACCAGCAGCTTCGATCGGCCGAGCTGCGCTCCGGAGCCCGGGCTGGTCAGGTCGCCGCCGATCAGGTTGGTCGGATCCTGCCCGCAGGCTCGCAGAATGTGAGCCAGAGCGCCGACGGTGGTGGACTTGCCGTGCGACCCGGCCACCGCCACCAGCTGCCGCCCGGCGGCCAGCCTGTCGAGGACCTGCGCCGGGTGCACCACCGGGATACCAGCGGCACGCGCCGCCCGAACCTGCGGCACGTTGCGTGCGCTTGCCGGGCAGACCACGCAGCTCGCGCCCTCGAGATGCGCCACGTCATGGTCCAGGTACACCCGCGCACCGGCCGTCCGCAGCCCTTCGAGGATGGCCGAGTCGCGCACGTCGCTGCCGCTGACCTGGTGGCCCAGATCGGCCAGCAGCCGGGCCAGGCCGGACATCACCGGACCACCCACGCCCACGAAGTGCGGGCGAGCCAGATCGATCGGACCGGTGTAAACCGCCTCGATGCTCGGGTTTCCAGGGACCGTGTCGGTCATGGTGCAGTGTCTCCTTCGACAAGCCGACGGGTCAGTGACACGAACGGAGGTGCTAGGAGCCGCGCCTGTCCATCCGTCCGCTCCTTGCGTGGCTGAGATGGCGTCGGGTCGCCATCTCAGCCACGCGGGGCCAATCGATCCGCGTCGTCGATCCGCTGGCCTCACCGGCACAGTCGTTCTTGGCCGCCGGTGCGCCATCCCGCCTGCCGTCGCGGTACTGACTGCCCCGGCGCCAATCGCCGAGCGGTTCAATACTGAACCCGGGCACCTCCCGACTCTGACGCGGTGGGGTCGCGACGGAGAGGCAGCTGCCTCCTGCCAGTGCAGCCCTAAGAGCCGGTGTCGAACAGAGTCGACAACCGATCTCGACATCCCGCCCGCATGCATCGATCTTGCTCGGGTACTCCAGTTGTCCCATGCATGGACGAAGCGTGTCGAGCAACCGCGACCTGCCGACGCGCTGGCGTGGCCGCAGCCGCCTAGAGTGAGAGCTATCCCCAGGTGTGGCAACGCCGTCGGGCATCACGCGGTCCGCCACCGACCTCAGCGAGCACGGCCACTGGCCGCCTGCCGGATCCGGCAGGCTGGCACCGTCGCGGTCCCGGATCGTTCGGCCGGCCACCTCGTGGTTCTCGGCCGACAACGGCTACCGGATTGAACCCACCGGCCGCCGTGCCCTCACCGACGTCGTCGCCTGGCGCGAAACAGCCCTTAATGCTGCGGCCCTTGTTCTGCGATAGAAGCCCAGGAACCGGGGGGCGACGAGAAGCGGTTTCTGCCTTGAAGTGCAACGAGAGGCATTCTCGCGACATGCGGCCAGGACCAAATCCACGCATTCGGCCAGTGAAGAAGGGTCCTGATTTTCTTTCCACGCACCAGTAGCAACCGTGCGGTCCGGCGAAATTAGACGCAACCGAGAGCCGCTACCTGGTTAGGAGGGCCCTGCCCGGCGTTCGGGTGGGCTGAGCCTTGCAGCCGCAGAGCGCCGTTCCCGATCCCGCATGCTCATAGGGGAGGTCCCCCCTACCGCAACACCCATAGGCCACAGACGTGCTCGTCTACGGCAAGTCCATAAATGTGGCCAAGGGTGAGTGCTTCCGTGATTGCAGCGTTGCAAGCCGGCCGTGGGCGGGGGAGTAATCGCTGGCGAGAATGGCGGCGTCGGTTGGTGGCTTGGTGCTTAAGTCGCCTCACATGATCAGGAGGCGTTCGATTTCACCATTCGGATACTTGATCAGTAAGCTCCGACCATCACTGCGTTTCAAAACATCCTGTATAAGGTCGTAGACCTGGATTGCGCGGTTGAGCGTGTCCGTTCTGGTGTCCCCCGACTTCCGTACGGCACTATCAAGCGCCAACATTGAGCGCTGGGTTAGGTTGACGGTCACGCGGGTGAGAGGGCCCCCGGTTCCGCCATTTCCTCCAAGTGTGCCTGCTGGTGGGGGTGTGTTCTCTTGAGATCCAGGCCGGTTTGCGCCGTCATGATCCGGTTGAACAGACCCCTTCGCGGGCATATGCCTTCCCTTCTCCCGTGCGGGACTTCGTTCGAAGCTGGCGGCGACTGAGTAGGTGAAGTTTATTCAGTAGTTTGCCTACAGTTGCCGCCAATAGGCTCGCGGGTTCAGGGCTGTTAGTCAACAGCCCTCCTGGCTGGCGTGTCGCACACACTGTGCGATGCGTCTTGCGTGTCGTCTTGTCAGGATGCGATGGGGAGTAGAAGTGTCGTGATACAACCCATGTTAGTCATATTTCGCGCACACGGTCGTCGTTGAGGCCGGGTTAGAGAGGTTGTGAATATTGTTCGCTACGATGGGGGCCTTGCGGTGAACCAGAGTTGCTGTCCCTCGCAGAGCGTGGGTCCAGAGTTGAACCTGGCGGACCACGTCGATTGCAGTGAGTCGGAGCCGTCGGACAAGGCTCGGGTCTGGGTGCATCGTCGAACAGAGGGAGCGGCGGAAGGGATCTTCGCCGGAAGCTGGCAGCGGATCGGTATACAAGTAAAGCTCCTGCCGCCGAACCGGGATGGTGGGCGGGCTACTGTGTGGTTTCGAATCCTAGTAGCGCTGGCTGCCGCCGCAATCGCGAAAAGTGCCACGTCGCGCGGGTTGGTTCCTGAAGTAGTCGAGACGCCAACGGTCGTCTTGGTGCCCATATCGGTGCTTGCGGCATGGGCAATCAAGCGGATCCCAAAGTAGCTGGCCACGCCCGGACGGGAAGCGTGAGGACGGCTGCATCCATCAGAGTTCAGGTGTCAGCCGTCGGCATGGAAGCTGGAACTCGTGGCATCCGGCTCCCTGCAGTCTGAGGAGGCGATGGGTGGTCTAACCTTGCTGCGGAGTTGGACACCTACGCGGGTGCTCCTGCAAACTACTCCGGCGGAAAAGGGGAGCCAGCGGCTCCCCTTTTCTCTTCTCACCCACCGATACCTGCGCGCTGCACTCTCCGCCACTGGCTCTTGCCCCAGCACCGATGCGGACGCCAGCCAGCGCTCTACGCAGGGATCACGCGCTACATGCCGGCGGCTCTTCGTGAACCCAGACCACGCTGGCGGGTCGTTGGCCTGAGGTGACGTACTCGATGACGGCGTTGCGGGCGGTTGCGACGTTCACCCGGGCAAGGCCGGCGGGGATGTCCCGCAGACCGGTATCGGGGGACTCGTACACGGTGATCGGCGTGTCGGCATCGAGGTCGGTGGCGTGGCTGCCGTCGGGGAGCCACCGCAGTGCGGCCCGGTCGGCGTCCGCGTCGATGTCGATGCGCAACACCGGTCCGTCGGTGCTGCCGATGGTCAGTGTCTGTCCGCACTCGCCGTGGGGCATGATCGTCGTGATCTGTTCGTCGAAGCGGCTTCCCGCCTCGTCCGGGCTGGTCAGGTCGTAGGGGTGCCCGTGGTAGTCGCGTAGCAGCGGGGTCATCGGCTGATCCTTTCTCCGGTGCCGGTGTAGACACGGTGCCACCAGGTGGTGCCGCCGTCGCGGGTGACCCACACTCGTAGGCGGCTTCCTGCGGGCAGGATGGCCGGCAGGATCTTGTCACACGTCCAGGGGTAGGCCTGGTCTCGGTCGTTGGTGCCGCAGACGGTGTTGTCGATGGCGAGGTCCGCCTCGCCGCCGCCGGCGCGGCGCAGGTGCGCGGCGGCCTTCGACTCGACGTGGTCGTAGAAGGTGACCGGGGGCCCGCGTAGCGGGTCGTGGACGAGGTCGGCGGCCAGGGACCGGTCGCCTCCTCCGGAGGTGACCGGGATGCCGTCGAGGAATCCCTGGGTGGGACGGTTGCTGCCCGCCGGCCGAGGAGGCAGGGAAGTGGCGGCGGCACGGACGGTGTCGGGTAGCGCGCCAGGATCGACCTGCCGCCAGGTGGGGTCGACTGGCTCTGGGAAGGCGTTCTGTCCACCGTCAGATGCAGATCCCTGACCAGGGGTCGGCCCCGTGGGAGGGACGGGAGACACGGGCACGGGGTGAGTGGCGGGCTTGTCGTCGCCGCCCGTGGCCGGGGCGTCGAGCGCACCGACGTGGCGGGCTTGCGTCAGTGCTGCGTCGACGGCCTGACGGGTGGCCTCCCCACGGGTGCGAAGGATGTGGAGAAGGTCGTTCACCCTCTGCAGGCCCGCCAGCGTCGGGCCGGGCTGCCCTCCCCGCAAGGCGCCCACAACGTGCTGCCGCGCTTGCCCGATCTGCGCCGCCGACGCGGTGATGCCGCTGTCGACACCGGTGAGGGCCGCAGCCACCGGGGCCAGCACGGCGGTGACGTCGTGCGGGGAGGACTGCTGCGGCACCGACGCGACCGCACGCGTCGTCTCGCCAAGGACACCACCGATCGAGGTTAGCTGCGCCCGGACCTGCCCGAGAATGCCGCGCACCGGAGTGAGCCTTGCCACGACCGCCGTGAAGCCGGCGGCCGCGGCCCGGACGATGGTCTGCTCCACAGCGCCGTCCACCGCCCGCACGTGTTGCTCAGTGCTGGCGATACCGGCGGCCATCGCCTTCAGGTCACCGAGGATGCCGTCGATCAGCGACATCATCCGTCCTCACCTGGCGGCCCCCGCGCCCCTCGACTCCAGGCTATCGATCGGCATGAAGGCAAGACAACGCCAGGCCATGCGGGACCTCACGGCACGGTGTCGCCACGGGCTGTCGGCGTACGGGTTCGAGTGCAGAGCCGGGTACGCCACCGAATACCCGGCAGCTATCGACATCTGCGAGTGTGGCTGCGGCTCACGGCCGAGCTTGCTCTGCGATCAACTACGGTCAGTCATGCTGGTCGACCCGGCGGCGTCCGGATCTAGCCGAATTGAGGACGTCGCCGTGGGTGGCAAGGCCGGGTCGTTCGGTTCCGTCGTCGACCGCTGCCGGGTGAGCTGGTGGTTGGTCATCCGGCAGCGGCGGTTACGCCGTCAACTGCGCGTGGTGCAGGATTGCGGCCAGCTCGACCGGCCGGTTGAGCATCGGCCAATGCCAGGTCGGTAGTTCCTCAAAGCGCCAGACGTCGCCGGCCATGTGGCGGTACAGCGGCATTGTCGCGGCCATTGCCTGCGCCTGCTCGGCGGTGAAGCTCGACAGCACGCCGAGTCTGGGCAGACTCTCCCATGCCCCGGTCAGCCGGACCGGGGCGGTGGCGGTCGCCCACGGCTGGTCGACCGACCGCTCGTGCAGCAACGTGACGATCGAGTCATCCACGTCGGGCACGCTGGCGGCCACGTCGGCCCAGGGTGGCGGCGGCAGCCGCCACCCTGCACCGTGGTCGGCTACCAATGCCGCGTTGCGCTCGCGCTCGGCCGGCGGGGTGAACTCGACCTGGGTCACCCCGTCGGGCAGCGGGCCGGTGTCGACATAGACCAGTTGGGCGACGCGGTCGGTGACTCGGTCGGCAGCCGCGGTGACGACGCTACCGGCGTAGCTGTGCCCAACGAGTACCACCTCGCGAAGGCCCTCGTAGCGCAGGAGATTGACCACGTCGGTGACATGGACGTCGAAGTCGGTGTCAGGACGGCCCAGGTGGGCCCGCTCCCCGAGGCCGGTCAGGCTGATCGGGTACACGTCGTGGCCGTGCCGGCGCAGTTCAGCGGCCGTCGATTGCCAGGCCCAGGCGCCGAGCCAGAACCCGGGGACCAGTACGAATGTCGTCATGCCCGGCACGCTACGCTCAATACCGGACAGTTTCCGCCCGGATTGGGAGGACCTCCTTGGCCAGGCCGACAGCCCGGGTACTCGCCCTGCTGGAGATCCTCCAGTCGGGCGGCGCATTCAGCGTCGCAGACCTGGCCCGCCGGCTCAGCGTCGACGAGCGCACCGTCCGCCGCTACGTAACCCACCTCCTCGACCTGGACATCCCGGTCGAGGCGCGCCGTGGCCGCTACGGCGGGTACCGGCTCGCACCCGGATACAAGTTGCCGCCGCTCATGCTCACCGACGAGGAGGCCGTCGCCATCGCCCTCGGCCTTGCCGCCGGCCGCAGCGCGGGACTGGTCACCGATCACGCGGCCACCGAGAGCGCCGCCGCCAAGCTGCGCCGGGTACTGCCAGCTGCCCTTGCCCGGCGCATCGACGCCCTACTGGTCACCATGGACGTCACCGGGCCGGTCCGGCAGCCCACCCCGCCCGGCGCCGAGGTGCTGCTGGTGCTCGCCGAGGCAGCCCGCCACCGACACCCGGTACAGCTGACGTACACCAGCTGGCATGGCCGCTCCAGCGAACGCGGCCTCGACCCGTATGGGCTGGTCTTCCACAACGGTCGCTGGTACGTCACCGGTCGCGACCACGCCAGCGGATCCGTTCGGACGTTCCGACTCGATCGCATCGGTGCCACTCACGCCACCGCCGGAGCTTTCGAAGTGCCGGCCGGGTTCGACCCCACCGGACACGTCCTTGCCGGACTGGCCTCGGTGGCCTACGCCCACGACGTCTCGGTCCTGCTGCACACCAGCCTCGCCCAGGCACGGCGGCGGATCCCTCCATCAGTCGGCACACTCACCGAGGTCACCGACGGAGTGCGGCTGACGACCCGAGCCGAACACCTCGGCGGTGCCGCCCAGATGCTTGCCGGGCTCGGCTGGCCCTTCACCATCGAACGACCCGCCGAACTCAGAGCCGAGGTGCGCGCCCTGGCCGCCCGCCTACTCACCCACGCAGACGCAGGCGAGTAGACCCGCCACAGCGGCCCCTCGACGTTGGAACGCCGGCAAGCATGAAACTCCGTCCCTGCCGCGATTCAGGCGACGGCCCACGTCCACCGGCTACGCACCGTGAGCAACGGACGTGCGTCGCCTGGGCGAGTGGCGCCGCAAGGTCCCCCAGCGCCACTCGCCCAGACCTCTGCACATTTGGCGTACCTGGCTCTGCACCGGAACCCGTACGCCGACAACGGGCCGGGGGCGTGCAGGCTCCGCGTCGGCGGGCTTACGCAGCAGCGTCGTCGCGGGGGATGAGCTCGGCGGCGGCATCGGCGCGGCCACGCTCATGATCGAGGATGACGGAGGTGTAGGTGTCGGAGGTCAGCCCGATGGTGGAGTGACCGAGCACTTCCTGGATCTCCTTCATGTCGGCGCCGCCGTGGCGTAGGTAGGTGGCCGCGCAGTGGCGAAGGTCGTGCAGCCGCACGGGCGGCAGCCCGGCCTTGGCGACGAGGTGGTCGAAGCGGTCGCTGATGGTCTGCGGGTGCCACGGCTGACCGTCCGGGCGGACGAAGAACAATCCGCTGTCGGGCCAGGTGCCGTCGCTGACGCTCTGCCAGCGGCGGCGCATGTCGAGGTATGTGCCCAGGGCGGCGATGGTCTTCGGGCCGAGGGGAACGACCCGGTCCCCGGCGTCACTCTTGACGTGGCGGGTAATCGGCTTGTAGCCGACGGTCGTGATCTGCTGCACGACGGTGAGGTAACCGGCGTCGAGATCGACGTCGTGGTCGCGCAGCCCGCACGCCTCACCACGTCGCAGGCCCCGGTGCAGGATCAGCAGGAACATGGCGTAGAGGACGATGTCGTGGCCCTCGGTGTAGTCGAGGAACCGCCCGGCCTGCGCGGGCATCCACACCATCACCGGGCTCGGGCGTTTCCCCGTGGCCTGCCAGTGCTCGACCGCCTTCGCGGTCCACACCCGCGCCTTGGGCCGGCGGGCGGTGGGTAGTTCGATGCCGAGGGCAGGGTTGGCGGGGATCAGCTTCGCGCGGACGACCGCGTCGTTGAGGGCCTTGCGCAGGGTGGCGTAGAGCCGTTGGGTGCTGGAGGCCCCCATCGGCCGCACGCCCTTGACCTTGGCACGCACGTCGGGGTCGACGCTGGCGCGGGCCGCGCGGATCTCGTCCTGCTGCCGGCCGATGGCCGTGAACATGGCCTCCAAATGCCCGGTGCGCAGGCTCTGGATCGGGATCTGCCCCAGGTGGGGAATCAGATACAGACGGATATGGTCGGCGTAGCCGCGCACCGTCTTCTCCGCCAGCCCTCGCCGCCCGTCCAGCCAGGCGGTGAGGTACTCGCCAGTGGTGGTGGGCACAGCGGCGGGCACCCCGGCGCGGATGCGGGCGGCAACCGCGTCCCGATCCGGCAGCGGGCTACCCGGCCGGCAGACGTGCAGCAGGTCTCCAACCTGCACGGCGAGGTCGTGGTCACCGTCGGCGAGGTCGAGCAGCGCGCGTGCGTGGCGCAGCTCCGCGCTGGCGGCGTCGCGGCTGTCGAAGCCGGAACGGCGCAGTTGCCGGCGCGGCTGGGTGGCCCGGATCGGTAATTCCAGCTGGTAGCCCCACACCCCGTGGGTGGGGTGCCAGCCGCCGCCGGGGCGGCGCAGCTTCGGGCATCGGCTGCCAAGCCTCTTGCCCGTGGCCGGGTCGGTGCAGGTGCAGCGTTTGGTGAGGGCCCCTTCGGGCCCGCGGGCGCGGGTCACGGTTCCTTCTTTCGGTCACCACCGTCGTGCGGCGGGTCGATGCTGCTGATTTCCTGGTGGTGATCGACGCTTCGCATGCCGCCCGGGGTCAAGTCGTCAGGGCAGACGGTGAGGCCGAGGACGGTGAGGATCCCGGCGACGGGCACCTTGTAGCGAGCGCCGACCCGGATGATCGGCACCGGGAACCCGCCGGTGCGGGCGAGGTCGTAGGACAGGGCACGTCCCAGGCCGAACACGCGGCCGGCGGTGGGCAGGTCGGTGATCGCGCCGAGCGCGCGGATCCGCTCCTCGGTCCACACCTCACCGCTGCGGTCGCGGGCACTGGTCGTCTCGTGGTCATCGATATTGCGGCTGGTCACAGTGGACTCCTAATGGATGTCGAAAGGGGCAGTCAGAAGAGGAAGCAGCCATCGATACAGCGGACGTGTCGCCCGCGTGGCCTCGCGCATCGGTGGGGTTGGTCCCAGACGACGTTGCGCAGCCGGCTCTCACGCCTGTGCCTGCCGGCGGTGTGGGCACAGCAGCAGCCGAAGAGCTGTGGCCGCCTGCTGGGCGACGACGCCGTTGCCGAGGATCCGCAGCGCGGCGGTGCGCGGCAGGCCTAGCATCGGGTCGGTGACCCACCCCTGGTCGAGGCCCATGAGCCACTCCACGAACGGTGGGGCCAGGACCGGTTTGCCGTGCCGGCCCGGCTGGGTCGGCTCCGGCGCCGGGCGGCCGAGGAGGAGTTCCCACCGTGCCACCGCGGCGGCGTAGGCACCCCACCGGTCGGTGTCGGGCTGGCCGAGCCCGGCGACGGTGGTGCGTAGGTCGCTGCCGCCGTCGCCATGCCTGCCGGGTCCGCGTGCGTCGGAGGCGCGCGGGGTGGGCAGGGTTCTGGCTGGCACCCGCACGGCGGCTGAGGGGAGGGTGAGGTCGCCGTGTGAGCCGCGCTGCCCGGGGCAGCCTTTGACGCCGTCGGTGGCCCTCGGGGTGGGCAGGAGCACCTGTGACAGCGGCGGCCGGAAACCGGCACCGGCTCGCCGGCCCGGGGTGCCGGTGTCACTGGCCCTCGGCGTCGGCAACAGCCGCGCCGCGCCGGCCTGCGCCCACACAGCGTGCCCACTGGCGGCGGCGACCGAGGAAGGGCTGTCGGCGCCGGCCGGTGGTGGCGGGGTGGCGATACCGGCCAGGCTCGGGCAGGCCACCCCGACCGGCAGGGGCGTGTTCGACCCGGAGGCCACCGCGGCCGGGGTGGGCAGCACGCCGTGGCGGGTGCCGCCGGGTTCGATCAGGTCCGGCAGCCCATGCTGGTGGCCGGGTCCTTTGCCGTCACGGGCGCAGGGTGTCGGCAACGTCCGCACCTGTTCTCGCTCCGCCGGGTGTGGCCAGCAGGAACAGCCGGTCCCGTCGGTGGGCGGCGCCGATGTCGGATGCGCGTAGGCATAGCCAGCTCGTGTCGTACCCGATCTTGGCCAGATCACGGTGGACGACGTCGAAGCCTCGGCGCAGGAGCGCGGCGACGTTCTCCACGAACAGCAGTCGCGGTCGTAGGACGCGAACGGCGGTGGCGACGTGGTTCCAGACGCTGGAGTGCGCGCCGGTGATGCCGGCGCGTTTCCCGGCGTCGCTGATGTCCTGGCAGGGGAACCCGGCGGTGAGGATGTCGACGGGGGCGACGTGGGTCCAGTCGACGATGCTGATGTCGCCGAGGTTGGGGATGTCGGGCCAGTGGTGGGCCAGGACGGTGGCGGCGTGCCGGTCGGTTTCGGCGTACCAGGTGAGCCGGCCGCCGAGCACCAGCTCGACGGCCAGGTCGAGGCCCCCGTAGCCGGTGCAGACCGAGCCGACCCGTGGTGCGGCGGTAGCTTCAACGTTCACGCCACCTCCCCACGCCCCGCAGCGGCGGGTGCCGTCCCGTCGTGCGGGCAGGTCCACGGCCCACAGCCAGGCGCATCCGCCGGCCGAGGATGTGGACGGAGCACCACCTCGTCGAGCGGCACCCGGGCCCTGTGCAGGAAGAACTGCCCGCGTAGCGGGTGCCCGTCGGCGTTGGCCTTCGCAGAGCCGTGGCGGATGGCGCGGTCGAAGGCGACCGCTGCCGCCCACTCCGCCGGGCTGTTGGCCTTCAGGTCGGCCCAGAAGCTGTCGTCGTGGAACGGGCAGCCCACGCACGACGACTTCGGGGTGTCCCCGAGGCCCCGCTCGGCCAGGAACCGGAGACAGTCGGTCCGCCGCCACCCCAGGTCGAGCAGCGGATGGACGTTGCGCATGTAGCCGACGTCGGAGTCGCGGGCCCGGCCGATCTCGTCCACGCTGATCCCGATCGCCATCTGCGCCCACACGCCGACGGGCATCCGCGTCGGGTGCGGGTAGCCGAGCCGGCGACGCACTTCCGCCTTGATGGGTTTGATCTTGTATTCGCCGGTGCACTGTCGCCGGGCCATGCCCCGCTCCCCGTTGGGCCCCAGGGTGAACAGGGGCATGGACGCGAAGCGGTGTTTGGGGTCGAGGGCGTCGGCTCGGATGTCTCCGGTGCTGACCCGTACGACCTCGATGCCGGCGCGGTGGGCGATGCCGGTCAGCCGGTCCAGGTGACGGTAGACCGCCGCCGGTTCCCAGGACGTGTCGGCGAAGATCGCCGCGTCGAACGCGGGGATCGTGCCCTGGGCGGCGAGCAGCAGGAGCGTGGTGCTCTGCACACCCGCGCCCAGCGACAGGTAGCGGTGGCCGGGCGCGTTCACGCGACCACCCCGGCTCCGCCGTCGGAGTTCCGCTTGGCGAGGATCAGGACGTCCTCGTGGGCGATGAGGTGCATCGGCACCCCACAGGCCCTCGCCTTACGCACCTGCTGGAGTTGGAAGAAGCTGGGGCGGGCGACGAGGTGCCCGTCGCGGACGGCGGCGAGGAGCGCGACGCACCGTTCGATCGGGACGAGGCCGGCGCGCTGGCCGGCGGCGATGACGGCGCTGGGCAGGTCGACCAGCTCGCCGTGCTTGCGCCACGGCCGGGCGGTGACCACGACGACGCCGCCGGGGCGCAGCAGGGTGGCGCAGCCGGCCAGGATGCGGGTGAACCCGTCGGCGAGGCCGGTCAGGTCGCGGTAGGCGAGGTTGCCCCGGTCCTGGCCGTCGTTGTACCGGTCGTCGTGCTTGACGACCCCGTCCGCGCCGGGCCGGACGAGGCCGTGAACGGTCGGCCCGTACGGCGGGGAGGTGACCACGAGCGCCACCTGCCCGGTGAGGGCCGCGGGCACGAGGGACATCAGGCGGGTGGAGTCGCCGCGGATCACCGACGCCCGTCCGGTGGCGCCCTGGTCGTGGGCGTGGCGGATGTTGGCGTCGGCGATGTTCGACCACTGCGGCTCGTACTCGATGCCGAACGCGTCGCGGCCGGCGTGGACCGCCTCGACCAGGGTGGTGCCGATGCCGCACATCGGGTCCATGACCAGGTCCCCGGGCCGGGTGTAGGCGCATACCGCGTGGGCGGCGATCGCCGGCAGCATCCGGGCCGGGTGCTTGACCGACTCCGGCACGTACCGGCCTCGCCGCTGCACCGGGCCGGTGGACTGGGCGGTCGCCCACACGGACAGGACCTCAGGGGCGGCGCGGTGCCTGCCCTGGTAGTCCTCGGCTGCAGGGCTGGGGGTGTGGTGGGGCGTGTTCGGGTCGGGCTGTCCGGTGGGGTGCTGCTCAGGCACGGCGCTCACCGCCCTCGCGCTTGTGGCGTTGCCCCGACTCGGCCGTGACGGGAGCGGAGTGAACACCAGCAGGTCCGCGTGCACCCTCAGATGGGCGACCCGCCACCGCTCCGGATCGGCGTGGGCGAGGGTGAGCAGCTCCTCATCGGTGACGTGGTAGACGAACTGGTCGCCGTCGGTGTCGGCCTCGACGGCGACGACGTGCTGCAGGTAGCCGAGACCCGCGCGGGAAGCCGCCGCCACGAGCGGCCCGAAGTCCTCCGGCGCCGTCTGGACGCCGGCGGGGACGCCGACGACGAGGACGAGGCAGCCTCCCGGGCGCAGCAGCCGCGCGCAGGCCGCGAGCAGCCAGGCGAGCCGGACCCGGGCGGGCGCGTCGGCCTCGTGCAGCGGCCAGCAGGCGACCACCAGGCTGGTGGCCGCGTCCCACGAGCCGTCGTCAGACGGCCGCACGAGCGCGTCGGTGTCGGGCAGGCCGGGGTCGGTGAGGTCGTCGCCGAACCACTCGGCCAGCCCGGGCGGGTCTCCGTCACCGGCCTCGGGCTCGCCGGGGGTGGCGGACGGGTTGGCCTCGACCGCTGGCGGGCCGGCGGTGGCGGGTCCGATGATCAGGGTGGAGCTGTCGGTGAACCAGGCACGGTGGTGCCGGCGGCCACCCCGGGCGCAGGTCGCGGCCAGGGCGTGGTCGGTGGTGAGGTCGACGACCGCCTCCCCGGGCCGGCTGTAGGCGGCGACGAGCCGGTAGGCGAGGCGGGCGGGCAGGCTGGTGTCCGTCGCGGCCCGGGTGCGGGCCGTGCGCCAGACCGTGATCGGCACCGGCGGGTCGCCGGCGATCAGGTCGACGAGTGCGGCGTCGGTCGGCTCGACAGGCTCGGCCGGGTGGTGCGGGTGCGGCGTGTGCTCGCTCATGTGGATGTCGGCTCCGCGCCGCGCCGTGAAGCGCTGACACCCCCAAACCGGGCCGTGTGAGTCCCGGCGAACACTTGCCGACCTCACAACCGCTCACAGCAGCCCACAGGGCCAGCCCTTGAGGGTTCCGCTCCCGCAGCTCGCGCCACATGCCCACGACTGCTCCGCGAGGAGCCCCGAGCTGCGGATCCTGTCAGTCACACCGAGTCACTGACAGCGGTGGTGTGTCGGGTGCGGTCCACTCCATGGCCTCGGGCCGAGGGCTCCGGGCACCGCTATGGACCAGGGCGATGACCAGCGCTGTGAGGGATCTTCCGGCTGGCGTGGGGCCGGGCCGATGTCATCGGGGCGGCCAGGACAACGGGCCTTCTGCCACTGGGTGAGGTTGTCATCGGTGACAGAGCTTCCCGACTGTCACAGGGCGCATGACGGGGGAGCAGAGGCTGTCAGCGGCAAGCGGTGACAGCGGCGGTGAGTCGGCCACGACTGTCACGGGCTCGCGGACGCGACCGGTGTGAGCGTGGCCCATGCCTTGTCACAGGTCGCGGGTGGAAGCGGTCGCATCGCTGTCGAAGCGATCGGTCACAGGACTCTGTCAAGGTGTCACAGGGCAGGTCAAGGCACCCATGCCACTTCCTCTCCCAAGCGAATCCTGTCGATGACAGTTCTCTCGCCGACCTCAATGCGAGGGCGGGTGGCCGGCGGCGGTCGGGGCTCCGGGCTGCGCTGTCAGAGCGGTGTGAGGCACCCGTGGCGGAATGAATGGCACCGCTCGCCGTGACGACATCGGCGACGACACCGAACCCCTTCTCGTTGTCATAGGAGCTTTGACATGAGCGTGTCCGACACGGGCTGGCCGACGTCCGCGCTTGACGCGGCGGCGACCGCCTTCGCCGCGTTGACGTGTGAACCCGATCCGCCGCTGGTGCTCGACTGCGTGGCCTTCGACACCGATACGGGCCTGCCCCGACGGGTGATGCCGCTGCCCGCCTTGCGGGACTGGCTGCTGCGCCACCCCCGCGCCTACACGGCGCGTGACGAGGTGTGGCGGGAGGTGATCCGCCGCGCACGGCTCGACGGACCGCACTGGGTGGTGGGCGCGGTCGGCATGGCGTTGCCGGCGCTGCGGCAGTACGCGGCCCGCCTGTGCGAGGGCTACGACGGCGACCCGGCGGACGTGGACGCCGAGATCCTGACCGGGTTCCTGACCGCGTTACGCGACCGGGTCGACCTGGCCAAGGACGCCCCCTACGCGGGACTGTGCCGGGCCGCGTGGCGGGCCGGCCACGACCTGCGGGTGCGGCAGCGCGACTACTGGCCGGTGGAGGACATCGAACACGTCGCGGCCGGCCCCCGCACCCCGAAGGCACCCTACGGACACCCGGACCTGCTGGTCCGCCGTGCGGTCACGTTGGGAGTCCTCGACCCCGAGGACGAGCAGGCCTACATCGACGTGCGGCTCGGTCACCGCGCCATCGAACCCGTCGCGGACGCCAACGGCGTCAGCGTGGACGCGCTGCGCATGAGGCTGTCGCGGATCGACTCCCGCATCGCCGAGGCCCTCGCCGAAGGCCTGTTGACCGGGGTCGTATCGCCGCAGACCCTGACGCGACTGCGGCTGCGCGCTGGACAGCGCGGTCAGCGGCGGGCAGGCCGTGCCACGGCAGCCCGCCGCAAGGTTGTCCCGGTCTCGGCCTGACCGGCTTCCGCTGCGCCGACTGCGCCACCGGTGGCCCGACGTGCGTCGCGTCGGGCCACCGGTCGTTCCTGCTTCCGTCAAGCCACGTTCATCCTGCCTGCTGCGTCATCTCCCGGCGCAGGATGCTGATCTCGGCGAGAGCAGGGCTCTACGCGGTCAACCGGGGGTCACCCCACGCCAACTCGGGAAGACCATTGGAACGACCGCCTGCGACGTTGGCGCCCGCCTTCAACGGACTGTCGACGGTGTCCGTTCGGTAGGCCAACAGCTTCAGCCGCACAGCATCCGGAGGGAGGTCGATCTTCATCGACGTGGGCTTTCCGAGAGTCGCGCTGACCTTCTTCACAGGCGAGCCGTCGACGAATACCTCGAAGTATCCGACTTGGTCGGCGTCCTGGGCGTCATCAAGGACCCCGACGGTGACCTCGAAGGTCTTGTACCGGCCCCCGAGATTGAACTCCACGACTCCTCGAGGGCTGTCGCAATACAAGGAGCAGCGGTAGACGACGCTATGGCCGTAGTGCTCTCCTCGGATCTCCGCTGACCCGACATCGATGTCAGATGCCTGGTTGAGCAGGTCGAGATCGGTGGCGTACACCGTCTCAGCCGTCGGCGGGCTGGCCGACTGCTCGGGGGTGGCCTCCGGCTCAGGAGACGTCGGGAGCGGCGTGCCGATGGTGGCGCCCAGGGCCGGGGATCCGGTGGCCTCCGCCGAGGGGGACGCTGGGGCGGCAAGCTCAGGACCGTTCTTGCCGGTGACGAAGCTGACGATGCCCATCAGGTCGGCGACCAGCCCGATGACGGTGAGGGCCGCCACCACGCCGAACATGGCGAGGACGCGCCGCAACCAGGACGGTGGCCGATCGGTCTCCGCAGAGGTGTCCCTTGGCATCGTCATCGCCCTCCCCGTCCAGTGTGCCAGCGATCCCGCGGGGTCCGTGTGAGGGCAAGCCCCGGCGGGCGAGGCCGGGTGCGGGCCACGCGACGCCCGAACTGGCGTCCAGTCGTCCGGCTATCGCAGGTCGCCATGCCTGGTGGTCTCGGGGCTGAGGGTGGGGGCGTCGGGTGCCTGGCCTCGGCGGTACTGGTCGGCGGCGTTCCAGACACTGGTGAACTGCTCGTAGAAGTAGTCGAACCATTCGCCCTCGCGTTTGCGGATCAGCCGGAACGTGGGCCGCAGTTCGTGTTGGCCGCCGAAGGAGCTGAGGCGAAGGTCCATGGAGCCGTCGTCCAGGCCAGGGTCGTAGGCGTAGAGCGTGTACGGGGGCAGGTAGTCGACCAGGCGTACCTCGAGGGCGTTGCCCTGCTCGAGTCGCCGGTCGAGCAGCCCGAGGTTGATGGCGAGGTGCTTCTCCAGGTTCTTCAGGCCCCAAGCCGGCCCCGCGCGGAAGGCCAGCATGGACATTGCCGTCCCACCGGGGCAGATCAGCAGCACCTTGACGCGGACGTCGCGGGCCAGCGCCTGCCCGAGGTAGATGTCGAGGAAGGGGATATGCATCGACAGGGTCGTGCCCCACAGCCACACCTCGTCCTGGGCATGCTGGATCAGGCGGGAGATCTCAATCAGGTCATCCTGTTCCACGAAGAACCGGTTGGCGGAAACGGACTGCTGCAGATCACCGAACCGGCGCTGCCGGGTCTGGATCGACTTCGACTTGTGGATGCGGTCGAGCGCGTCGAGCCACGCCGAGACCTCCTGGTCGTCGCGGACGTCGCAGGCGACGAGGAGGTTGAGCAGGAGCTGCCGGCTGGGCGGCCGGACTCCGGAGCGGGCCTCTCCGAGCGAAGCCCGGGGCATCGGACGGTTGTGCGCGATCCCCCACGACTCCAGTTCCCGCAGGGACAGATTGCCGTGGAGGGACAACAGGTACCGGATGCACCCTGCCAGCGCCTCCGTTGTCTGCACCGACTGGAGTTCAGACGCCATGCTGCGATCGGACATGGTCCCTCCCCCGGGAAAACTCGATGCGACAAAGTATTGGCGACCTTCGGTGTGTCTGGCACCCGGTCGGGGCGTCCGGTCGGACACCCCGACGGTCCGATGCCCCTCCGACTGCCTGCTGAACTGCCCGGACGGCAATGGCGTCCGAGTACGATCGTTGATCTTGGTGGACAGGCGGTCCGAGGCGCCTGATGGCGTCATGACCACCAACAATCTCCCCTCGCCGAACACCTGCCGCCAGCGCGCACGCGCGGACACCGAGAGCAGCCGCGATCGCGCGCTCCAGAACAAGGTCCTCCCGGTGATCACCGCTGGCGCCGTTTCCGGTATCGCCCGAGCGGTGACCTCGTGGCTCCTCGACCATGTCAGCTTGTAGTGCGCCGTAGCCGCGGTGTGTGAGCGCTTGTGAGCGCGGCATGTGTTCGCCAGGGCTCACAGGACCCGGTTTGGGGGTGCGGGACCCGCGAGCACTACCGCTCGCTGGTTCCGTCCGCCGCCGGGCGAGACGAGGGACCGACGACCGTGTGCCTCGGGTGCCGCGCCAGTTGATGCGCTGACACCACATCGAATGACCGCAACCCACCCATGAGGGAGGAGAAGCTCCTCCCGGGGATCACGCGGTTCGTTCGCGCCTTCACCTGCGCCCGGCGGCGGCCCCTTTCCCGGACCGCTTCGAGTAGTCGCCGTGTCCCCGCGTCGCGCCGTTCGGCGTCGCGCGGGGCGTGGCGGGAGGTGAACCGCAATGTCCCGCATCCCACACCACACCGCTCGCGCCGAGCGAGCCGTCCGTATCGCGTTGCGCGTGACCGTGCCGTTGGCCGGTGTCGGCATCACCCTCGCGGTCGCGTCCGCCGCCTCCGCCGATCCCGGTGAGGCCGTCCATGTGGCGGCGAACTCGCTGCCGGTGGTGATCGCCAACCTGCGTACCTGGCTCATGGGGCTCCTCGCCGCGGTCGCGACCCTGTTCCTGGTCCTGGCAGGCGTGTACTGGGCCACCGCTGGTGGTGATCCGTCGCAGGTGGAGAAGGCCAAGCTGGCCCTGCGTAACGCGTTGATCGGCTACGGCCTGGCCGTGCTCGCGCCGATCCTGCTGCAGGTCGTCCAGGGCATCGTCGGGGCCTGATCCGTCATGGGATGGTTCCTCGACGAGGCGGTGGGTTGGCTGACCGAGGCGATCCTGGCCTGCCTCACCACGATCTTCGACCTGATCACCGGCGTTCTGCTCACCACGCCGAAGGTCACCGTGCTTCCGCAGGTGCAGGCGCTCACCGGCCGGTCGGTCTGGATCGTGGACACCGTCTTCGTTCTCGCGTTCGTCGCCGCCGGGGTCATGGTCATGGCCGCTGGCGGCGACGAGCAGTCCCGGTACACGGTCAAGGACCTGCTGCCTCGGCTGGTCGTCGGGTTCACCGCCTCCCACTTCTCCCAGCTGGCCTGCGCCCAGCTCATCGACCTCGCCAACGCCCTGACCGGGGCGATCAGCGGCGACCACTACGACGACGGCGGCGCGTTCACCGCGATCCAGAACCACCTCACCGCGGCGCAGGACCGCATGGTCCCGCTGTTGTTCCTGGTCCTGACCGTGATCATCACCGGGCTGGTCGTGACGTGCGCGGTCCAGGTGATCGGCCGGTTCGTGACGCTGCTGGTGATGACGAGCGTCGCGCCGCTGGCGTTGGCGTGTCACGCGTTGCCGGCCACCGACGGGCTCGCCCGGCTGTGGTGGCGCGCCTACACCGGATGCCTGGCGGTCCCCGTCGCGCAGGCGTTCTTCCTCACCGCGGGCGAGCGAATGCTGCTCGACCCGGCGGTCATGCTGCCCGTGTTCGGTCTGCCCGTCGACCCCGGCGGCACCCTGAACCTCCTGGTCGTCGTGGTCCTGCTGTGGACCACCGTCAAGATCCCCGGGCTGATGGCCCGCTGGGCGGGCCAGCCCGCACGCGGCGCCAACGTGCTCGGCGCGGCCGTGCGCGTCGTCGTGGTCCAGCAACTCACCCGCGCCGTTCCCGGCCTGAACACCCTCCGGAGGACCCTCAGATGACCCGACCCGAACCCGACGAGGCGCCGACCACGGCGCGGATGCCCGCCGACGTCGACGCCCCCGACAAGGTCGCCTACGGCCTGACGTTCCACCAGCTGGCGACCGTCGCCACCGGCGCGCTCGTCGTCTACGGCCTCTGGCAGACGCTGCACACCCTCGTGGCGGCGCCGGTCCTGGCCGGCGCCGGTGTGGTGATCGGCGGGCTGGCCATCGGGGTGGCGCTCGGCCGCCGCGACGGCCTGTCGCTGGACGTGTGGCTGCTGCACGCCGTGCGCCACACCCGTACCCCCCGGTCCCTGTCCACCGCCCCCGCTACTGACGGCGGCGGCGTGCCGGACTGGGTCGAGGCCCCCGAGGCTGGCCGGCAGCCGTTGCCGGCGCCGTTGCGGCTGCCCGCCGACGCCATCGACGACGACGGGCAGATCAGCCTCGGCGACGTCCGGGCGGCGATCGTCGGCGCCACCACCGTGAACCTGGCGCTGCGCACCCCGGCGGAGCAGGCGGCGTTGGTCGACGGCTGGGGACGGTGGCTCAACAGCCTCTCGGCCCCGGTCCAGATCGTCGTGTCCGCGCAGCCGGTCGACCTCGCCTCCCACAGCCGGGCCCTCGCCGCCGCCGCGGACACCCAGCCGCACCCGCAGCTGCGGGCGGCGTGCGCCGACCACGCCGGTTTCCTCGCCGACCTCGCCGACGGCCGCGACCCGCTGCGCCGGCAGGTCCTCATCGTCACCCGCGCCGCAGGCGAACGCGGCCCGCACGCGGCGCGGCGACGCGCCGACGACACCGTCCGCGCGTTGTCCGGTCTCGGCGTCACACCCCGTGTCCTGGACGGCCCGGCGGTCACCGCCGCCCTCACCTCGGCCGCTGACCCGTACCGGCCGCCGCGTCCCGGCGGCCTGGCCGCCCCCGACGCCGTCATCACCGCCGCACCCGCACCCACCACCCGGAAGCAGAGGACACGATCATGACCAGCAGAAGACGACGCGTCGGAGGTGACGCGGGCGGGCCGGGTCGGACGGGTGCGGTGGAGTCGACCGTCGCGCCCGCCACCGTCGAGGTCACGCCCCGGTGGCTGCGCGTCGGCGACGGCTACGCCGCGACGCTGGTCGTGACCGGCTACCCGGCCGAGGTCGGTCCGGCGTGGCTGGAGCCGCTGCTGTCCTGGCCGGGCCGCCTCGACCTCGCGGTGCACATCGAACCCCTGCCGGCGCCGGTCGCCGCGTCCCGGCTGCGCCAGCAGCGGGCCCGCCTGGAGTCATCGAGGCGCGCCGACTCCGAGCGCGGCAAGCTGGCCGACCCCTACGTCGACGCCGCCGCCGAGGACGCCGGTGACCTGGCCGAAAGGCTCGCCCGCGGCGCGGCGAAGCTGTTCCGCGTCGGCCTCTACCTGACAGTCCACGCCCGCTCCGAGCCCGAACTGGCGCAGGCGTGCGCGCAGGTGCGGGCCGCCGCCGCGTCCACCCTTCTCGACGTGCAACCGGCCACGTGGCGGCAACTCGCCGGCTGGAGCACCACCCTGCCCCTGGCCACCGACGGGCTACGCATGCCACGCACCATGGACACCCAGGCGCTGGCCGCCGCGTTCCCGTTGGCCAGTCCGGACCTGCCAGCCCCGCTCCCCGGAGACCCACCCACCACGGGTGGGGTCCTCTACGGGGTCAACCCGGCCAGCGCCGGCATCGTCTGGTGGGACCGCTGGGCGCAGGAGAACCACAACTCCATCGTCCTGGCCCGTTCCGGGGCGGGGAAGTCGTACTTCGTGAAGCTGGAGATCCTGCGCAGCCTCTACCAGGGTGTGCGGGTCGCGGTCGTGGACCCCGAGGACGAGTACCTGCGGCTGGCCGACGCGGTCGGCGGCAGCATCGTCCGCCTTGGCCTGCCCGGCGTGAAGATCAACCCCCTGGACCTGCCCGTCGGCGACCGCCGCCCCGACACGCTGACCCGCCGCGCGCTGTTCCTGCACACCCTGATCAGCGTCCTGCTCGGCCATCAGCCGCCACCGGCGGAGCGGGCCGCGCTGGACCGGGCCATCCTCGCCGTCTACCGGTCCGCCGGGATCACCGCCGACCCGGCCACCCACCACCGGCCCGCACCGCTGCTGCGCGACCTCGCCCAGACACTGCACGCCGACGACGACCCGGCCGCTACGACGCTGGCCGCGCGGCTCGCGCCGTGGGTGCGGGGCAGCTTCGCCGACCTGTTCGACGCCCCCACCACCCACACCCCGGACGGGCACCTGGTCGTGTGGTCGCTGCGGCACCTGCCCGACGAGCTGCGCACCGTCGGCACCCTGCTCGCCCTGGACTCGATCTGGCGCACCGTCGACGCCCCACAGCACCTGTCGCGGCGGCGGCTCGTGGTCGTCGACGAGGCGTGGCTGCTGATGCGCGACGGCGAAGGGGCCCGCTTCCTGTTCCGCATGTCGAAGGCGGCCCGCAAGCGCAACGCCGGGCTGACCGTCATCACCCAGGACGCCGCCGACGTCCTCGGCACCGACCTCGGCCAGGCCGTGGTGTCCAACGCCGCCACCCAGATCCTGCTACGGCAGGCGCCGCAGGCCATCGACGCCGTCGGCGAGGCGTTCGGACTCACCGGCGGCGAACGGCGACTGCTGCTGTCGGCCCGCCGCGGCCAGGGCCTGCTCATCTGCGGGGTGACCAGGACGAGCTTCGAGTCGGTCTCCTCCGACACCGAACACGCGATGTGCACCACAGACCCGGCCGAGCTGGCCGACGCCGACGAGGAGGACCTGTGACACCGACCGGCGCTCACCCGGCAGCCATCGTGTCGACGTCAGCGCCCGGCCCGACGTTCGGGCCGGGCGCAGACGTCATCGCGCCCCCTCCCGAACCCGGGACCGCCCTGGTCGACGCCGCCGTGTGGGCCACACAGCGGCCCTGGCTGGCCGCTGTCGCCGCCACGGTGCTGGCCGCCTGGGTCGCCGCCCGCAACCTGGTCGAGGCGTGGCGGCACCGCCACCACACCCACGGGGCGCGTCTGGTGACGATCGCGCCGCCGCCCGAGGTGGACCCCCGCGGCGCGGGCGCGTGGTGGGCGAACCTCGCCGGCGTGCTCACCCCGTCACGACGGCGGCGCCTGCTCTACGGCGCCCCGCACGTCGTGTGGCAGTACACCTGGTCCGGCCGGCAGCTGCTCATCTCGATCTGGGTGCCCGGCACCGTCCCACCCGGGGCGGTCGAGGCGGCGGTGCGGGCCGCGTGGCCCGGCTCGGCCACCACCACCGACACCAACCCGCCACCACCGATCCCCCTGAACGCACACCCGACGGTCGGCGGACATCTGCTGCCGGTCTACGCGGAGTGGCTGCCGCTGTCCACCGACCACGACACCGACCCGCTGCGCCCGCTGATGTCCGCCGGCTCCCAACTGAAACCCGGCGAGCACGCGTGCGTGCAGATCCTCGCCCGACCGGCCACCCCACGCCGGGCGGCACGGGCCCGCCGCGCCGCCGGGCGGCTACGCGCCGGCAAGACCGCCGTCCCGGCGATCAACCCGGCCGCCCCGCTGCTGTGGCTGCTCGACGCGTTCCTACCCGCCACCGGCACCGGCCGAACCGTAGCGCCCGCCGCCCGGCGGGACCCCACCGTCGAACGGGACGTCCGCGCGATCCTGGACAAGACAGCGCACCCGCTGTGGCAGACCGGCATCCGCTACGCCGTCGCCACCACCAACCGACGGCCCGCCGCCGACCCCCACGGTCGGCTGCGGGGCATCGCCGACACCCTCGCCTCCGCCTTCGCCATCCACACCGGCCGCAACCGGCTCACCCACCGCACCCGCATGCGCGCCCCGGCGGCCGCCCTCGCCGCCCGCCGCCTCGGCCCCGGATTCCTCACCTCCACCCCGGAACTCGCCGCCCTCGCCGCCCTGCCGCAGGACCTCGCCGTGCCCGGCCTCGACCGGGCGCGGGCCGCGTCCATGCCGGCGCCGGTCGCGGTCCCCGCAGGTGGGCGTGGGGTGAAGATGCTCGGCGACGCCGAGATCGGCGGCCACAGCGTCGGCCTGTCCGTGCCGGATGCGAGGTATCACATGCATGTGATCGGTTCGACGGGCTCCGGCAAGACCACCCTGCTGGTCAACATGGCCCTCGACGACATCAAAGCCGGCCGCGGCACCGTCGTCATCGACCCGCACGGCGACCTCGTCCTGGACATCCTCGACCGGCTCCCCGCCACCATCGCCGACCGCGTCGTGCTGTTCGACCCCGACCAGGAGAATCCGCCGACGCTGAACCCCCTCGAAGGCGACGACCCCGACCTGGTCGTCGACAACCTCGTGTCGATCTTCGGCAACATCTTCGCCAAGGCGTGGGGCCCGCGGATGGACGACGTCATGCGGGTCGCGTGCCTGACCCTGCTGCGCCACAACAACGTGACCCTGCAGCACATCCCCCCGCTGCTCAACAGCCCCCAGTTCCGCTCCGCGATGACCGTGGACCTGGACGACCCGGCCGGGCTCAGCGGCTTCTGGCAGTGGTACGACAGCCTCAACGACAGCCTCCGCTCCCAGGTCATCGGCCCCGTCCTCGCCCGGCTGCGGTCCTTCCTGCTGCGCGACTTCGTCAAACGCACCATGCGGTACCCGAAATCCAGCTTCGACATGGGCAAGGTCCTCGACGGCGGCGTGCTGCTCGTCCGGATCCCCAAAGGCATCCTCGGCGAGGACACCAGCCGACTCCTCGGCTCCCTGATCCTCGCCCAGGTGTGGCAGGCCGCCACAGCCCGCGCCGCCACCGCACCCGAACGCCGCCGCGACACCACCCTCATCATCGACGAGGCGCAGAACTTCCTCACCCTGGCCAACAGCCTGGACACGATGCTCGCCGAAGCCCGCAAGTACCGGCTGTCACTCGTCCTCGCCCACCAGGACCTCGCCCAGTTCCCCCGCGACCTGCTCGCCGCCGCCTCCGCGAACGCCCGCAACAAGGTCTACTTCACGTGCGCGCCCGAGGACGCGAAGGTGCTGTCCCGACACACCCTGCCCGAAATCGGCGAGCACGACCTCACCCACCTCGACGCCTACACCGCCGCCGCACGCCTGATCGTTGATGGACGACAGACCCCCGCGTTCACCATGCGCACCCGAGCGCCGAAACCGATCGTCGGTGAGGCCACCGCCATCCGGCAGGCCGCCGCCGCGGCGGTACCGGCCCAGGACACCAGCGCCATCGACGACCTCGTCGAGCGACTCAGCCGCAAATCCGACGACAAGCGACGGACCCGCCAGAGAAGCGAACACCCCTGACCCGCCACCGCCACGCAGGTGGCGGCACCCGGCTCGTACAGCGGCTCGCCACCCGGCTCGCGGCCGGTGACCGCCCGGCACTGACAGCACAGTGCTGACCTGCGCTGTCAGTGCCGCACACGGCCCCTGACAGACCCCGCACACCCGCCTGCCTCCCGCCAGACACCCCTCCCGATCGGGAGGGGCACCCCATCCTGCCCAGGAGCAAACATCATGTACTCCCGCGTTCCCTCCGCCTCCAGCAAACCCGACCCCCTCGTGGTGTTCGGTCGTATCGTTCCCCGCGACCACGCCCTCCTCGGCCTGCTGGCCGAGCACTACCTGCTGTCCACCGACCAGATCACCCACGCGTTCTTCGACAACCGCCGCACCGCCCAGCGGCGACTCACGATCCTGCACCGCCTCGACGTGCTGCACCGCTTCGGCCGCAGCGGCGCCCACGGCCGCTACGGATCCCTGCTCTACACCCTCGGCCCCGTCGGACTGCAACTCCACCCGACGAGCTACCACGACCCGAACAGCCACGGCGGCAAGACACCGCGCAGCTCCCTGGAACGCGCCAAGCGCATCGCCGCCAGCGGACAGGTCAACCACCTGCTCGGCGTCAACCAGTTCTTCACCGACCTGATCGCCACCGCCCGCCACACCGACACCGTCCGGCTGTCGCGATGGTGGTCCGAGCAGCACGCCACCACCGTCTACGCCCAAGCCGGTATCCGCCCCGACGGCCACGGCGTCTGGACCGTCGGCGACACCTCGACCGGGTTCTTCCTCGAACACGACAACGACACCGAGAACCTCGCCCGCGTCGTGGCCAAGCTGCGCGGCTACGAACGCCTCACCACCTTCGGCCCCCGCTACCCCGTCCTGTTCTGGGTCCCCACCCGCCGCCGCGAAACCAGCCTCCTCAACGTGCTCGCCGGACTGCACACCACCAGCCCGATCGCCACCGCCGTGCACGGCCCCGACCCCGCCGGACGCGTGTGGACCCTCGCCTCGGACCCCACCCACCGCAGGTACCTGCACGAGCTGCCCTGCGACCACGGCCCCGACACCGTCACGAACCCACAGCGTTTCGATTATCCATAGATAAACGAATGGCGACTACCAGCGACAATTGGCACTTTGCATCCGGGCCTAGGGTCTCGCGACATCAGCGAACTCTGTCGCGCCAGCGTGCTAGTAAGGCAGCAGATGCCGCAATCGAACCTCATCCTCGTCAGAATCAACGGGGATCGAGACATGGTTGGCCAACATATCCAGCATGGCGTCATGCAGTTCGACAAGCGCCTTCAGCACCAAGCGTGCGTCCCGGAACGCGCCCTTTCCCCGATGAGACAAGTTCGAACGTACTAGGTAGTAGTAGCGGGCACCGCCGCGGCCATCCGGCCTCAACGCGATCGAATCGGCGGGATTTCTGCTGTCGACGACGCGGTCGGGCTTGGCACCCAAGTCTTTGAGGGCGGCTTGGAATGCAGGGTCGTTGCCTAGCCGGCGAACCCTGTTCCCGGGGTCGAGCGCCGGCCCGTAGCGGAGCGCCGTGTATCGCTCCACGACGCTCCATAGCAGGAGGTAGGACGCTTGAAGACGGAAAAACTGGTGCCAGAACGCGGGGTTGTCCGATTGTGGTGGCACACCCTGCGGTGCGGCCTCTAGCGCGAGTCGCCGAACCTCGGTCAACCCTTCATTTAGCACTGGATCATGACGGGCTGACCATTCTGACACAGGATCTCCAGAGAAAGACTGAGGCTTTTTCCCGCTGAGAACATTGACAGGGACGCTCTGGCCATCCTTAGTCATAGCTTCGGTTGTGTCCCACCTGTACTGGCTACCTGGCTCGAAGTCAGCCACGACCTGCCAGACCTCATCGAGGTTGTCTGCTGGAAAGCAGAGGACATTGCCGTGGACTCGCCCGGCAGGCGAGGAACCGAGCAATGGCAGCCCATCGCGCAGCCTGATCACGCCAGCAACGGTGGCCTCAACGTGCCGACTGACAAGCGGTTCGATCAGTCCAAAGGCCAACTCGCCGGGCTTCAGGGAGCCATAGACGAAGAGAGGAAGGCTTCGATCCTGTGGCGGGTTGAGTTCTGGCACCCGGCGATTCTCTCTCTTGTAGCGGCACGCCTGCCGGCTGGGTATGTCCCTTACGGTGATCGACGCGCATCAGGCAGCCGGAAGAGCCCAGCCGACATGCCAGGGTCATTGCGTTCTGGGGTAACTGCTGGTCACGGTGGTGATCAGGTCGTGTGAGCGTCGGTTGGCTTGGCGGGTGGCGCGGGCGATGTTGGTCGCGCCGGTGGTGCGGTGCCAGCCGATCGCGGTGTTACGCGGTGTGGCGATGACGGCGGGTCCGTTGCCTGTCCGGGCTTGGTGGAGGTCTTCACGGAACGTCACGTCGCGTACGTGATGGAGGCGGTTCTCGATGTGCCAGTGTCGGCGGATCCAGGCCTGCAGGTCGCGGGGCAGGGCTTGGCCTGCGGGCAGTGACACGGTCAGGTAGGCGGTCTCGCGGCTGGTCCTACCAGCGACGATGCGGGTGCGGGTGGTCCGCACGGCTTGCTGGGCGTGCGGGAAGGCGATGCCGCCGGGTGTGGCGACGGTGACGGCTTTGACGGTGCGGGTCTCGCGGCGGCCGTGACCGCGGTCGTGGGTCCGGTCACCGACCGGGATCTGCGCCCAGGGCAGATGTTTGAGCTGCTTGAACAGGGTCGGCTGGTTGGCCTTGACCTGTACGAGCAGGTGCGCTCGGCGGGCGGTGACCTCGCCGGCGTGCCCGGTCTGGGTGTGCAGGGCGTCGGCGGTGAACAGCACCCCTGCCAGGGTGCCGAGCACCGCCTCGACGGCGTCGAGCAGCGGGGCGAACGCCGGGATCTCATTGCTCTTGGTGTCCACGGTGACCTGGGCGAGCACGATCCCGGTGGTGGTGTCCAGCGCGGACAGCAGATGCACCTGGCGGCCGTCACCTCTTCGGGCGCCGTGCAGTGTCTTGCCGTCGATGGCGATCACCGTGCGATACCGCCCCGGCGTGATCATCTTGACGGGAGTCCGGGTACACAGCCAGCTGGCCAGGACGGTGCCGAGCAGCGCGTCGTCCAGGCGTGTCAGCAGCCGCCAGACAGTGCTGCCGACCGGCACCCCTGCGGGGAACCCGAGCCGACGCTGGGCCTGTTCGTCCAGGTCGTGCAGCCAGTCCGTGATCGCGGCGAACGACGACGCCCCGGCCATGACGGCGCAGACCGCCACCGCCAGCAGCCCGGTCAGCGGGTAACACACCCCTCGTGGGTCGCGTGGATCAGGAACAGCGGCGAGCGCGCGCAGCAGCCCGCCGTGTTCACCGTCGGTGACTGGCGCGGCCTCGGCGGTGGAGGTGGGTGCTGCTACGGCCAGTGCGGGGATGAGAGATGATGCCATCGGCGGGTGGGGTCTTCCTCGGAGTCGTGAAGCGTCGCAACTCCATGATCACCGATGCGGCCTCACCCGTTTCTTACGCCTCCACAGAGGCCGAACTCGTCTCGAAACTCATGGTTAACGGCCCGCTGGCCGACTATGCAATCGCCCTGGCCGACACGCGGAACGCCTTCAGCGTCAGAAGTTCATGGGATTCGATGCTGCCAACTACACCGGCGCGGATGTGCCCCAGGCCGGCGGTCGACTACGGTGCTCGGCCGTCAGCAGAAAGACCGTCTGTGATGGGCGCGGATTCTCACACTGGCCGCACCGACGGCGGTCGACAGCGGGTCGAAACCGCTCACAGCGCAGGTCAGTCCCGCTGCTGGCTGATCACCTAGCCGGGCCGGCCTGACAGAACGGGCCGCTACCGTTTACGGCACCAACAGCACCCCTACATCTCCACTCCGGTTCGGTCCCACCTCGGAACCACCGCCGCACCCACCGGTGCGCTCCGCTCACCCGCCCTGTCCGGGCCGGTCGGCACCGCGCCGCGCGGCGACCCCCAGGTCGCACCCACCACCCCGCACCACACCTCTTCCCCGCCGACCCGCGTACCCAGCGGGCCGGTCATCTCCGCGCGCCCTGACGCGCTCACACGAAGGAGGACACCCATGGGAAAGAGCCCTCGCAAGGTCACCCCCACCACGGCTGTCACGCCGACAGCCACGATCCGCACCATGATCCTCTGCATCCCGGACGAGTTGCCCCGCGAGACGTTGACCGCGCACCAGCTCGACCGCAACTTCGGTGTCCGGGGCACCCTGTCGCCCCGGTTCTGGGCCAGCCCTGCCCTGCGCCTGTGGCACCACCGGCAGATGATCGGCCTCCGCAAGGGCAGCCCGGCCTGCTGCGCCGGCGGGCCGGTGCGGCTGCTCGACCTCGACGGCATGCGCCAGGCCGCCGGCGTGGGGGCAGCCATCCGCCACCAGGTGTTCAGCAGGGCCGTGCACGGCACCCGCAACGCCACCCCCTGGCACGTCTACGAGGCCCGCCACCTGGCGGACCCGGACGCGTACCCGTGGAAGACGGCCTTGGCGGACTTCCACCACCAGCCCCGGGTCAACGCGATCCGCATGCACAACGCCGCCACCCACGGCGCCGGACGGATCGCCCTCGACGAGCTGGAGATGTACCAGGCCGGCTGCATGGCCTACCAGCACCACAGCGCCCTGACCGCGATCGCCGGCGACGCGCTCATCACCGCAGACGGCGCGAAGGTGGCCCCGGCCAGTGACGCCATGGCCGACCGGGTGACCTACCTCGAACAGGCCAACCGCCTGCTCGCCACCATCGACCCCGACCAGCGACTGCTCGCAGTCGCGCTCTGACCGAAACCGACAGGAAGGAGCGCTCCTGATGGGTCGCGTCATGTTCCTGCTCGACGAGGTCGAGCAACTCGCCGACGCCTGCGTCCGCGCCCAGCGCCGCGAGGCACCCCCTGCGGCGCCACCGGCGCTGCGGCTGTCGCACGACGAGTTCGGCCGGATCTACCTGACCGGCAACAGCATCTACGCCGCAGAGCGCCATCGCCTGCGTCCCGTCACCTACAGCCTGCTGGGCTGGCAGGACACCCCGGTGCTGGCCGGCGAACTCACCGGCGAGCACCACCGGCGGCTGCGCCCAGGCCGCCTCGGGGACATTCCCCTGCGCCAGCCGGACCGCGACCTGCTCCACCTCATCCAGTGCGGCGTCGACGCCGGCTGGCACACCTTCGTCATCGACTACGTCGACGACACCGTCATCCCCGGTGTCGGCCGAGGCCGCTTCCACACCCCTCACTGACACTTCCTGGAACCAGCGGTCAAGCAGCCGCCATCCCGTACACGCGCCGTCGGCCAAGCGGCCGTATCACCCTGGCCCCATCACCATCTCGACGGCAAGGCCAGCCCGATCGCACTCCCGATGCCCACACCTGAGGCATCACCTGGCTGAACCGCCGGCCGCCCACGGCAGGGGCACCGACCGCGCCACCGGCCGGGCGACACGGCCGCCCTATCCCTCTTCCACGACCGCGACGCCATCGCCCGGCAGACCGCCGGTGCCCCGATCGCGCCCACAGAGCCCACGACGAGCCATCCCGGTTCGCCGTCATCATCGTGTCCGAAGGGACGAAAAACCATGATCCGAATCCCGATCTGCCCCGTCTGCGCCGAGCCGGTGGCAGACCAGCCCGCCCAGGGCTGGACCAGCGCCTACCGCAGCGGCAACTGGTGGTGGCACCTCACCGACAACACCCCCATCTGCTTCGACACGAACGGCAGTCGCTCGCAGGCGGTGTTCGTCGAGGACGGACTTCCCGCCGACAGCCAGGCCAGCTCCTGGCTGTCGGCAGGGACCGAGTTGTTCACGATCGGCGGCCCCTACGACCCCGCCCGCCTGGGCAGCGCTGTCACCGCCGCCGAGCACCTGTACCGCTGGCTGCACACCGCCACCGGACCGTTCAGCGCCCTGATGGCCCTGCCCGCGCCCTCCGCCGTCGCGTTCCTGGTCGGGCACCTGCACCGCACCAACCGGCTGCTCGCTCGAATCCACGCGCAGGTCGGGGCCTACGTCCTCAGTCAGGTCCGCGAGCCGCAGTTCACCGGCCTCACCGACGACAGCGACCTTCACGGCGAGGTCATCGACGCGGCCGACGACGTCCACGCGTGGCTCCAAGAGGCCGCCGACGCCTGCGCCCAGTCGGCGCGCACGGCCGGTCTCGCCTGGTCCGACAGCCGCAAGCTCACCGCCCTGACCACGGCTATTCCCAGCGGGCAGGCGGACAACGACGCCCCCGCCACGGCCACCGATCACGAGCCGACGACCGCGCACGTCGCACCCGAGCCGCCCGACACGGGCGAGCCCTCTCCCACGCACCTGGCCGAGCTGGTCGGTGCGGCCTTCGGAGACGAGGCCGGCTTCAGCCCGGATCTGACCCGCACCGCGACCAGGATCCTCGGCACCCTCACCATCTACCTGTCGAACTGCCTCGGCCCCGCCCGGCCCGCCGCCATCGCTGCGCCCTAGGACCTCGCCGACCTGACCACCTCACTGACCCACCTGACCCACAGCCTCCACACCAGAGCTACGCGCTCATCGAGGTCTTCACCCCCGCGATGACCTGGACCGCGCTGACGACCGAGCCAGCATCGGGGTGGCACGCCGCGACGCCGTACCGCAGCAGCGGCCCGGCGCCGCTGGAAAGCCTCGCCGACCGGCTCTTCGCTCGGGCCGACGCGATCCTGCGCACCCAGTAACAACCCACAGGGAGCACCGCCCACAGCCGGCGCTGAGGGCCCTGTCCGCACTCATGCCAACGGCCGGAGCCCGGCCGAACACGCGCGATCCGCGCCCCGGGCACGGCCGTACGGCCGTGCCCGGGGAGGTCTCCGAAGAGAGGACCCCTCACAGATGTCCGACGCCCGTTCCCGGTCGTCGCCGGCCTGCCACCCGGATGGCGACCTCACCGCCTGACCAGAGCAGCGGTACGCCTGCGACTGCGCCGAGGAACTCCGGCGGCCCGGATGGGCCCGAGGATCAACGTCGCCGGACGCCTCTTCCCCTACCTGCCCGCAGCGCGCTGACCCCGCTCTGACGACGCGGCGAGATCACCGCGTCCTCATCGAGGGTGCGGGGACAGCACTGACACGCGCCAGCGCCGTCGCCTGAGACGCCCGACTGGCCTACCTATCCATGACCGCTACCCCGATGCCGTGCCCGGCGTCGGGGCCATCGCCATGCCCACGGCAAGGAGAACCTGAGATGGCAACCAGGACGACCGTCGTCGTCACCGACGACCTGGACCACAGCATCGACAACGTCGGCACCTACCGCTTCGCCCTCGACGGCGTCGAGTACGAGATCGACCTCGCCGCGCATAACCTGGCGCGCCTGCGGGAGGCACTCGCCCCGTACGTGGCGGCTGGACGCCGGCTGCCGAAGCGCCCCGCCGCCCGCCGCGCCCCTGACTGCCGTAGCGCCCACGGGGAGGTCCGCGAGTTCTGGGCCGCCCACCAGCAGCGGCTGGGGCTGCCGCCGTACCGCAGGCACGGCCCGATTCCCCAAACGGTCCGCGACGCCCACCGCGACAACCACTGACCCACCCCTTTTACCGCACGGGAGACCCAAGCACATGCGAGTCATCACTCCGTCGCCGCGACCTGCCGGCGAGTTCCTCACCATCGCCGTAGCCGAGAGCACCACCGGCGAGTCGGTGGTCGTCACCTGGTGCCGGGAGATCGCCACCGACATCGCCACCTCCGTCGGCGGCACCCTCGACAGCGCCGAGTACCTGCTGCGGCTACATCCGCACGGCTACGCACCCCACTCGCTGTACTGCTCCTTCTCCATCGCCGGCCACACGGTGGCCGTCTCGGTGTTGTGGGACGACCTGCGGCGCGAGCCCGGATTCGGCCTCGCCGTCGACGGCCAGCCGGTGCCCCTCGATGCGACGAACACGGCCCGACCGGCGGCCGTCATCGCCCACGCCGCCTGGCAGGCCATCCTTGCCAACACCGATCCGGGGAGGCGCTGATGGCCCGCCGCCGGGACGCTGTCCTCGTCCGTGCTTGCGCCGGAACCCATCTGGCCCGCCCGGCACGGCCCCTGCTGCGCGGCATCATCCTCGGCTACCGCCCCGGCCGGCAGGTGATCGGCGGATCCGACTGCCACTCGGTGGCCCACCCGGCGGCATGGTCCGGGGCGGTGGCCGATGCCCGCCGTTGACTACGAGCCGCAGCGGGGCAGCACGGCCGTGTTCTCCGGCCGGTGGCTGCGCTACGAGCCGGTCCCCGGCTTCCACCGCTATTACGAGGGCTACCGCGGCACCGTGATCGGCTGGTGGAACGGGACCTGCGAGTTCACCCTCGACCACGAGGCCGTGACCGCGCTCGTCCAGACGTTCGCCGCGATGGCCAACTACGTGGGCGGTGACTGGCGCACCGTCGACTTCGACGGGCACGTCCTCACCATCGCCCGGCCGGTGTCCCTCGGCGGCGGCGTCCACCTCGCGCACCCCGTCGAGAGCCGCTACCGGATCGGCTGGGGCCTGCCGTGGCGGCCCGTCGATCCCAGCCGCTGCGACCGGATCTTCGGCCAGCCATAGACCGCCGTACGCCCACCCGCGTGGGCCCGTGGCCCGCCATGCGTCGACGGCGTCCCGAGATCCGGTCATCCCACTTGATCGCGAGGCGCCGTCGAAGCGTGCATCGACGCACGCCAGCCCAATCAGGTCGACCAACAGGAGGACGGATGGACAACGAACCGGAGCAGAACGCGAACCCGACCGCGCTCGACAAGGTGACCGCCGCTCTGGCGGCACTCGGACAGGACACGGCCGCCGCGATCGCGCAGCGAGCCGACGTGGGGTACTCGACGGCCACCAAGCGGCTGCGCGTGCTGGAGGAAGCCGGCCAAGCCGAAACGTTCCGCGCCGACGACGGCCGCACCCTCTGGCGGCAGCCGGCGAGCACGGCCGGCAGCGGCAGCGCCGACGCACCAGCCGCTACGACCGACGGCCCGCCCCACACCCCCGAACCAGACATCGCCCCGCACGGTAACCCCGAGCAGCCAGGTGGGACTCCCGCACCGGGGCCGGACGTGGATACCACGGCGGCGGCGGAACCGGGGGACGAGTCAACCGGCAACCCGCCAGACGAGGTGCGCCGGCCGGCGTCGGAAGTCGCCGCGGATCCACCGGCCCCGCAGGACACGTCCCCTCCGCCGGGCGGCGACCTGAGCGAGGCGGTCGCGCCCGACCTTGCCGGCGAGGGCGGCGAGCCTGTGACGACGGTCAGCGTCGAGCAGTCTGCCGCTGTCGAGGCAGGTGAGGCGGAGCCCGGACGCGACCCCGACCCGACGAGCGCACATCACCACCTACCGGCGGGTGGTCAGGCCGAGGACCCGGACACGGCGGGGGCACAGGCGCGCCGGTCGAAGGGGAGCCTGCGCGGGGCCATCCGCGACGTGCTCGAAGCCCACCCCGATCAGATGTTCAAGACCAGTCAGCTGTGCAAGGCCATCGACGCAGCCAACGAGGGCAGCGGCTCGGCCAAGGCCAGCGCGGGCGCGGTCGTCAACGCCGTGCACAAGCTCGTCGCCGCTGGCATCGCCGTCCAGGTCGCCGACCGGCCGGCGGCCTTCCAACTCGCGCCCACCAGCGACTAGCCGGCGCCCACATCCCTGGTAGCCCGGGGTGGGCGTGGAACTTGGCGGCTCACGCCCACCCCGGTGCTCCTTCAGTCACAAGGAGCGATGTCAAGTGTCTCACCTGCACTCCTACCTCACCGCAGCCGGCGGAGTCCTCGCCGGTCTCGCCGCCGCCGCGGCGGCTCTACTCGCCTGGCAGCGGCAGATCCTCCACCGGCAGCGGCACATGCTGGCCGCCGTCGAACGCGACAGGTCCCACTGGCGTCACCTGGCCACGCACCACGACACCACCGACCTGCCGAACCGGCGTGCCCTGCTCACCCAGCTCAAGGCCATCTTCTCCCTCGGGGAGCCGCTCGGGTTCGTGCTGATCGACCTCGACCGGTTCAAGCAGGTCAACGACACCTACGGCCACGAGCACGGCAACGACCTGCTGTACGAGGTCGGCCGTCGCCTCGGAACCCTCGGGCCGCCGGTGATCCTGGCCGCGCACCTGTCCGGCGACGAGTTCGCCCTCCTCGTCGACGGGGACCGAGCCGATGTCGAGGCCGCCGCCCACACAGCCCACCACCGCATCTGCGGCGTCCCGTTCGACATCGCGGGCCAGCAGGTGACGGTCACCGCCAGCGTCGGCCACGCCCTCGCCGAGCCGGACATGCTGCCCCGCGACCTCCTGCAGGCTGCGGACCAGGCCATGTACCTGGCCAAACGCACGGGCAGCGGCACCCACGGCCACGACCCGAGCCACGACACACCCCCGGGCCTCATCACCCGCTACCGCGACCTGCGGTAACACCCAGCGCCGCCCCCAACACAAGCGTTCCCCGGCAAGCCCCGCAGGCCGCCCGGCCTGCGGGGCTTGCCGTCGATCAAGGAGCTCATCACCGTGTTGTCCTTCAACGCCGTGCACACCCTGACCGGCTGCCTCCTGGACGTCGAGGCCCGCGCCGACCAGCTCGGCTGGGGCCGCCCGCCGCTGCTGCTGCTCGTCCAGGACCGACCCGCCCCTTCCGCGACCAGCGGCATACGACGCGAGCTACGCGCCGCGCACCTCCCGCTCAACGACGCCCGCATGGGCCGCTACCGCGCCGGCCTCGCCGACTTCCTCCCGGACCTCGCCGCCACGCTCGCCACTGACGAACACCTCAGGCGGCCCACCCTGGCCGCCTGCGTCGACATCGACCTGATCACGGACCTGCTCGCCGAACCCACCCCCGGACTCCGGCTCCTGGCCTGGGCCGTCTGCTACGAGGACGTGCTCGTCGAGTCCGCCGAACCCCACGAGATCCGGCGCGTCGACGCGGTCGACGCCGACCAGCGCGGCTACCAGGTCACCCGGCTACGCGGCGAACAACACCCGATCGTCTTCATCGACGAGCGCCTCGACGACGAGCCAGCCGCCCAGTCCGGGCTGGCACGCCTCGTCGAAGCCACCAGCCTACCCGACCCACCTTCGCCGCCGCAGAGAACGGCCTGAGCGCGGAGCGCCGACACGATGCCCACCGGGAGAGCACCGGTAGGCCCTGCGCCCACCGTGCCGCGCGTATCACCTCAGGCAAGCGACTTGACCCTGTTCGAGAGATGAGCGTCGATCATTGTGGTCATCGTCCGAGCCGGTCATCAGGCACAACACCACCGACCCGACCCGGCGATGCCCCCTGCCCGAGAACCCGACGGAAGGCCACCCACATGTTCGACCGGAGCCGGTCCCGCCCCTCCCAGCGGGCCCTCGTGCCCAGCGACGTCACCGACCCCCTGCTGTGGCGGATGGCCGTCGACGTCCTCACCGCCCACCAACCCGGACCCGACAACCGCTGCGCCAACCTGCAGTGCGCCGACCAGGGCACCGGTCCGTGCCCGGCTGCCAGGCTGGCACAGCGGGCGATGCGTGCCGCGAGAACCCAGGTGGCGAAGCCGCGGGCCCTGCCGAAGTCGGCCATCGTTCACGCACCTGGCCCGCAGGGGCCCGTGCGCGACCGCAGCGGGTTCGTCGGCTGGTTCACCACCGGCCTTGCCGCCACGACCACCCGCCTGCGCTCGCGGATCCCACAGCGACTACCCCGCAGGGTCCCCGGCGCGACCCTGGCCGCCGCCTAGCCCGGCGATCGCCGAACACCCACCCGAACTCCGGATCAGGAGGACTCGATGACTTCCGCACCGAGACCACCCTCGCCGGCTACGCGCGGGCCGCCGTCGACATGAAGACCCGCAGGCCACCTGGGATACGCACTGCTTCGACCTGGGCGTCGCCGGCAAACTGGCCAGGTTCCGCCAGGACCCTGACCTCGGGCAGTACCTGTCTCGCACGGGCAACCGGGCGCTGGGGGAGGCAGCCCGGTGGACCTCGTCGGGGGCATCGGCCTTTCCGCTACGGCCCACGCACACGATCCTGCCCAGTGGCGCGGCAGCAACCTTCTCGGGTTCGCGCTGATGCGCGCCCGCGTGCAGCTCGCCACCGGATGAACCTCAAGGTCCGGGTACATCAGGGGCGGCTCGGCACCGAACAGTACGCGTCATCCGCCCAGCATCAGGTGGCGGTAGCGGGCTGCCGGACCGACGTTGCGCGCCGCGCACGTGGTGCCGGCTATCGGCACTACAAGCCGGCAGGGTGTGTGGACAGCCAGTCGCGATGCCGGTCGCGCAAGGCGTCTCGTTCAGCGGTCGAGGACAGGATCACGTCCATGCCACCGTCATAGGGGTGATACAGCCACCGCAGACCGACATCCGCGATGAACGCGTTGGCGATCACGTCGTCGGCGACCTGCCGCAACAGCGGGTCCAGAACGCCGGCCGACCACACCAACTGGCTGACATACAGGTGCATCCAGGTCTCGAAGCCCGGCTCGTCGTCCATACAGACGCTCGTCCAGTACATGGCATCCGGGCACACCGCCACGGTATCCGGTGACCGGCAAGGCTCCTGCGGCTCGGAGGCATCGGAGTAGCCCGCCGTGACGACCAGCACCTCGGAACCGGTAACCAGTTCGGCGAGGATGGTGCTGTGCCTCGCCAGAACGATCCCGTACTCGTCTTCGGTCCCGGGATAGCGCTTGGAACCCGGCAGAGCGTGGAACCGCACCCACCGGTTCCGCGCCGCTCGAAGTTCGGACGGCAGCTTCGAGTAGCCTGGCCACCGCTCATCCCACAGCCGCGACAGCGCGACGGTGTCAACCACATCGCCGGTCATCGACTCGCGCGGTGCACCTCTGCTTCCCATACCTTCAGACATCCGCACGATTGATCCACTCCACGGTCGCGAACAGGTTCGGCCGCGCAACCACGAGGGCCGCCTCAAGGAGTGCGGCCTCCCGCGCATCCTCGACGATCTGCCCCCACGGCTTGCCGAAGTCGAGCGACTCGTCGAGGCGCTCGTGTCCGTTCCAGAACACGCCACCGTCGATGACCGCCCACAGTTGGAAGTACAGCACCGCTTGATTGTGGTCAGCCAGGTCGTTGACGACGTCCACAAGCCGAGCAGACGGCCAGGCCCGCTGCATGCTGCCGGCTGTGGTTCGTAACGACGCCGTCAACGGCGGCAGAACCTCCTGTCGCGCTCCCAGCACAGCCAGCGCGTGGCGTATCGCGAGCGCTTCGGTCCAATCCGGCCCGTTCCCGCTGAGACGATGCCGGCGATACGCGGCCCGCAGCAGGGGCACCGCGTCCCGAACGTCGAGTTCAGCGACCGCCCAGGCCGCCCACTCCCGAACCGTCTCGTGCTCGCTGCCGAGCAGACCGATCAAAGCGGGTCCTACGGCGGGATCGCCGAGGTGCTCGAAGACCTCGATCGCGGACAGTTGGCCATATCGGCCCAGGGAATCCATGGCGGCCGACAGCGGCTGAACCACATCGTTCCCGATCGAGATCAGCTCAGCCTTCGCATTCTCGGCAGTCTCGGTCGAGTTGTCGTCCAGCAGCCCGATTAGCCGCGCGATCTTGCCCGCCACAACCACGAACTCTCCTGCACCGGGCGGGTCCGCACCAGCGAGATCCCGTCGCAGCACGCACGGACGCCACCCATCCTCTCATTCGTCGCGGACGCCTACGTCACGAGTGCAAGCTGCGCAAACGGCTCAGCGATCTCAATTGGTACTGCAACGGCAGTTGGTCAGGGGTAGCCGCGTCGTCGGTTCAAGCATGGGCAGGCCTACCCGGATCTGGGTCCATGCCTAGATCAGAAAGGGCCCTGACGACGCGCCGCTTCTGCATGGCGAGAAGGTCGCCGTTCTCGCCCGGTAGCCCGACACCCGTATCTCACCGACACCGACGACCGCGCGGCCCTCGATGCCAGTGCGGTCGTCGCCGTATCCGCACCCTTACCGACACGAGGAGAGAAGACCGTGGGAGCACCCTGCTACGTCGGAGTCAGCGACCCCGCCGGCCCGGCCGTCGTCCGCGCCCGCTACATCCACGACGGCGATCCCACCATGTTCATCCCGCAGTTGCGTGGCATCTGGGCCACCACCGCACGCCGCGACACCAACGCCCTCATCGAGGTGGTCCTCGCCCACGACTGGGCCTACCTCCGGTTCGACATCACCCCGGACACGCCATCGTTGCCTGGCCAGCATTCCGTCGCGGGCGTCGGGATGACGCTCGGCGACACCGATCCGGAGCCGGCCACTGTCTTCCCCCTCCACCGTGCCGCCGACCTCGGCACCTCATGGATCTACCTGGTCAACCCCGCCGACAGCACCGTCACGGTGCACGGCGGCGACGGCGAACCGGTCGGCATCCACCGCCTCCACGATCCGGCAGAGCGGGAGGAGAGACCCGCCCGGCGCCCGCACGCCGCTTGCCTCTTCTCGCGGCACGCCGCGTCTGGCGGCCACATCGTCACGCGGGTCCGCCCCAGGCGTCACCTCGCCATGGGCTGCCGGAGGACGGGATGACGCTTCGAGCCCTGGTGTCGCTCGCCGTAGCGGTTGTCGCGGTGGTCATCCTCTGCGCCGGTGGTCTCGGCGGAGTCCTCGGCGGCGGCAACGCCGCCGCCGGCTGCATCCCCATGGCACCCGCCGCCGCGCCGTCTACCTTGACGCCTGCCTCGGCGCCGCCGACGGTGTGGCCGGCGAGCGGCGACTGGGACGGCGACCAGGTCGGCAACGCCGCCACGATCGTCACCACCGGCGCCCGCCTCGCCGTACCGGCTCGCGGGTGGGTGGTCGCGGTCGCCACCGCGATGCAGGAGAGCACCCTGCGGAACCTGGCCGGCGGCGACCGTGACTCGGTGGGCCTGTTCCAGCAACGCCCCAGCCAAGGGTGGGGCACGCCCGCACAGCTGCGGGACCCCGTCTACGCGTCGGAGCGCTTCTTCGGCAAGTTGGTCGCGGTCAGCGGCTGGCAGGCGATGCCGCTCACCGAGGCCGCCCAGGCCGTGCAGGTCAGCGCCTACCCCGACGCCTACGCGAAGTGGGAGGGACCGGCCACCCGGCTGGTCGCCGCGATCGCCGACACCGCCGGCCTATCCACCGACGGCCTGGCCGGGTGCGGGGCCGCAGGCCCGTGGACGCAGCCGGTCCTCGCCCCTGTCGGGTCGGGGTTCCGCAGCGCAGACCGGCCCGGCCACGACGGCGTCGACCTCAGCGCCCCGCGCGGCACCATCATCCGCGCCGCGTCCGCCGGGACCGTCCGCACCGTGCGCTGCGACGCCGTCCACGCCGACACCGGCGCCGAGTGGGGCTGCGACCGCGACGGCGACCCCGTTCTCACGCGCGGCTGCGGCTGGTACGTCGACATCGACCACCCGGATGGCCTGATCACCCGCTACTGCCACCTGGACCGGCCCCCGATGGTGACGGTCGGGCAGCCGGTCGCCGCCGGCCAGCCCATCGGCGTGGTCGGCTCCACCGGCCACAGCTCCGGCCCGCACCTGCACTACGAGGTGCACCACCACGCCGATGCCGGACCGAACGGCGCGATCGACCCGGTGCCCTTTATGGCCGCGCAGAACGCCCCGCTCGGCACCAGGCCCTGACGCGACGCCCGCCGGCCCATGGCCACCCAGCTCGGCGGCCGTCCCCGGGAGGGGCGACCGCCGCAACCCCCTGTCCACACATCCCTGAGGAGGAAGGCACGTGAGTACACCCGCACTGATCGGCGTTGCCGCGTTCCGCGGCAGGTACACCGCCCGCCGCATCCAGTTCGGCGAGGATCCGCAGGTCCTGGTGCCGCTGCTGCGCCGGATCTGGACCGACACGTTCGGCCGCGACACCGACGCCATGGCCGCCGCGCTGCTGGCCCGCGACTGGTGGAGCCTCGCCATCAACCCCAAGCCCCGGCGATGGGACCGGCAGCCGCCCGCACCGGGGCTGGGCTACCCAGCCGCCGCTGGGAACGACCCGGTCCCGCAGGGGTCGCTGCGGGAGGACCTCGACGGGTTTCTCGAGTGGCTGTACCTGCTGCACCTCGAGCAGCGGCGGCTCGTGGTGTACGAGGCGACGGTCCACGGCCGCTGGCTACGGCACAGCGCCCACCACCTCGACCCGGTCGAGGAACTGTTCGTCACCGCACCCGCCCTCGACGACGGCGGACCGGGGACGACGGTGTGCACCGTGTGCGGCGCGGTCGACGAGATCGACCACGTCGAGGTGCCGTCCATGGCCGGCTACGGCTACGACACCTCCACCAGCTGCACCCGCTGCGGCTCCTCGGTCGCCACCGACCCGATGTTCGGCGACCACCTCGTCCGCAAGCCCTGGCCGCCGCACGCCCCCACGACGGGCGACGCGACGGACAGCACCCGATGAACCCACTCGCCCGGCGCGGCCGCCGCCGACCGGCCGTGGCCTGTCCCTGCACCGATCGGAGAGCACGATGATCTACCAGCCCGGCCAGCGCGTCGCCCTGGTCCACACCGCCGACCTGCGCACCCTGTTGCGGCCCGGCGACACCGGCACCGTCCGCCGCCACGACCAGCGGCACAACATCGTCGAGGTCACCTGGGACAGCGGCTCGACCCTGTCGATGTGCCTCGACGCCGGCGACCGCATCGAGCAGACCACCACCCCGGCGGCGACCGGCGGGCTGGTCGGCGAGGCCACCGGATGGGCTACCGCGCTGCGGCGGATGCGCGCCGCCGGCGCCGAGGCCGGCCGCACCGCCGCCGAACGGTGGGCCCAGAACACCATCGGCCCCCGGGCCGGCGGCGACACCCGCCTGGCCGCCCGCCGGATCCTGGCCGGCATCGGCGATGGCGATCCCGCCGTCCACGACGCCCTGCCCCACTTCACCTGGGCTGGGGATTCGGTCGACACCAAGGGATGGGAGCTGTTCGCCGACGCCACCGGCGACGTGTCCGGCGGGTTCGGGCTGCGTATCCAGGAGCGTGACGAGGCGATGGCCGTCTACCGCGACGCGTTCGACACCACCGCCACCGACCGCGTCGCCGAACTGTGCCGTCTCGTGGCCAGCCCCACCGGCCGCGACGTGTCCCACCTGTGCCCCGACCGGGTCCGCATCGGCGGCGTCGGCGTGTTCTCCGGCGAGTGGGCGCGCACCGTCGGCCTGGACGGCGACGACCGTATCGCGGTGGGGTTCGTCGGCACCCTGATCGACCACTGGAACGGGTGGGCCGTGTTCTCCTGCACCCGCCCGGTGGCCGAGGCGATCGTCGCCGACCAGCGGCGGCACCGCGACCAGCACCGCCACAGCCTGCGCGAGCAAGGCGTACCGGAGAACGACCTGGACCGGCGGGTCGACGAAGCGCTGGCCGACCTGTCCTTCGACGGCGACGTCATCATCGCCGACCAGCGGGTCCTGTCCAACGACCCGCAAGCCATCGACCGCATCACCCCCGACGACGGCCGGTACGTGGTGATGGGCTACAGCTGGTGCTGGGAGGCCGTCGACCCGTACGCCTGCGACCAGATCGTCGGCGACCTGCCCTACCCCGACCAGGCATAGGCCGGCACCCCCAACCATGCCGCGTCTGTCGAGGCTGAGCCGGATTCGGCGGCGGCATCCGACACACCCCCAAGACAGGTAAGACCAACAGGAAAGGAAACCCAGTGACCATCCGTACCCAAGAGGAGATCGTCACCCGGGTCTGGGCTCTGCGGGCCGACCGCGGGGACATCTTCGGCTTCCGGGAGGAGGTGCTCGTGGAGGCACTCGACCTCGACCATGCCCGCCAGGTCATCGTCCCCCGATACCCAGGCGAGTGGACCCAGCGGGTCGACCACGAGACCTATGCCCGGGACTACCTGCGATTCGCTATCGGGAAGATCCTCGGCCACCGGGGCAACTCGGCGAGCCGGTCGGTGGACAAGCTCGGCGAACTCGCCTGGCTCCTCGGCCGCGACGGCATCGTGGCGGCGATGGACCACGCCGGTTACCCGATATACGGGGCGCCCAAGGTCAGGGCGTTCGCCGACGGGTTCGGCTGGCCGTTCCTCGACGGCCTCGACGGTGACAACAGGCTGGCCCTGGCCCGGATGGCCGAGGGACAGCAGTGCGACCCGCAGGGCTGCGAACGGGGCTGCGCCGACTGACCACGACCGGGCTACCGGCACCGCTCCTGACCCTCGACGTGCCTGCGTAGACAGCCGGCCCCCTGCAATCCCGAACCCGCGCACCAATTCGACTTGATCGATTGGGCTGTGGGGCGTTCCATCGTCGGCGCCGCCACTGCCCGCGCGGCCTCGACAGCGACCAGCACGCTACAGCGGCGATCCTGCGCGTCGCCTGACCCTTCAGCACCACCGGGGTGTGGTCGCCCACCTGCCCGGCCCGATGCGGGCCGGCAGTGGTTGGCCCCACCCGTCTCCGCTGTGCGGTACCCACCGCCCGCGCACCCGGAGACGGGTGCGCGGGCCCGACCCTTGGAATCGAGGCAACCCCATGACCACCCCACACCCGCCGGCCCCGCCGGCCGGTTCACCGCAAAACGACCCGGCCCCGGCCAGCGGCGCCGGCACTCCCGCCACCGAGGCGGGCTCCGGCCGGTCCGGCTACCTCTACCGCACGGTCGCCCTGCACCTGGCCGACCACCCCGACCAGATTCTCAAGGTCGGCGAGATCACCCGGGCCATCGGCGCACCGTCGTCCGGGGCGGTGTTCGAGGCGCTGAAGAAGATGGCCGCCGCCGGGCACGCCACCCACCACCGCGACCCGCACCACCGCTTCCAGATCACCCAGGCCGGCATCGACGCCGCCGGCACCCTCCCACCCGCCGCACCCCGCACCCGCTCCAGCGGCAGTGCCGGTGGTGGCCGGCAGGCCCGGCCCGCGCCGGTACCGCGACCGAACGGGACGCTTTATCACCCGCGTCGGCTCGGCAAGGGCTGGGACGTCGAGGAACTCCGGCGGCTGCGCACTCAGCAGGTTCCCGTGCTGCTGTACGGGCCGCCCGGTACCGGGAAGACCGCCATGGTCGAGGCGGCGTTCCCCGACCTGCTGACCGTCGCCGGCACCGGCGACACCGTCGTCGACGACTTCCTCGGCTCGTACAACCCGATCCCCGGCGGCGGCTACGAGTTCGTCCACGGACCCCTCGTCACCGCGATGCGCGAGGGGCGGGTGCTGCTGGTCGACGACGCCACCCTCATCCCGCCCCGCGTTCTGGCCGTGCTGTACCCGGCCATGGACGGCCGCGGGGTTATCACCATCCCCGCCAACGGCAACGAGGCCGTGGAAGCCGTCGACGGGTTCTACATCGTCGCCGGCCACAACCCGGGCGTGCACGGCGCGGTGCTCACCGAGGCCCTGGCCTCCCGGTTCACCGTCCACCTGCACGTCACCACCGACTGGGACCTCGCCCGCGAACTCGGCGTCCCCAAGCAGGTCGTGGCCGCGGCGATCGACCTCAACGCCGACCTCGCCGCCGGCAAGACCGTGTGGGCGCCGCAGCTGCGCGAACTGCTCGGCTTCGTCAAGGTCCGCGACCACCTGGGCATGGCCGCCGCCCTGGCCAACCTGGCCGGCATCGCCCCCGAAGACGCTCGTGACGACGTCACCGCCGCGCTGTCCCGACACACCGGCACGCCCATCACCGCGCTCGCCCTCGGCAAGCGCTGACCGCCGTCCACCTCAGATTTCTGGAAGGAGCCAATCCGTGTCACACCCCAGCACCCACCTACAGCAGGGCGCACCGCCGACGCCGGCCGGCGCCAGCGACTGGCATGCCTGGTCCGCGGCGTGGACCACGCACGTCCCGCTGCTGACCGGCCGTAGCGACCTCACCGTCCTCGTCGCCCCCGGCGCCGCCGGGGACGCGCCCGAGTGCTTCTACCCCGACCTCAACCGGATCGAGGTCGACGCCACCTACATCGCCGAGCGCCCCGACGTCACCGACCCGGCCAAGGCCCGGCACAAGCGCCTCGTGCCCACCGGCTACGGGCTGCTCGTGCACGGCGCCGCGCACGCCGCGCACAGCCGCTGGACCACCCCGCCCGGCACCCCGCCGATCCTCGCCACAGTGGCTGACATGCTGGAGGAATCCCGGGCCGAAGGACGCCAACGCGCCCGCCGCCGGGGCGACCGCCGCTGGCTGCGCCACGTCGTGAAGACCCTCCTCGACCCCGACGACGCGGCCGTCGACGACGCGTGGCACGCCGGGCAACTCGCCGCCCTGCTCCTGGCCCGCGTCGACGCCCGCATCGTCACCAGCACCGACGTCCGCCCCGTCCGCGCCGCCGTCACCGGCGTCCTCGGACGCAAACGCCTGCGGCAACTGCGTGACATCTGGCGGGAGGCCCACACCTGCGACGACACCGACGCCGACACCATGATCTGCCTGGCCCGGCGGTGGTGTCAGGTCCTCGGCATCGACCCCGACCAGCAGTACGACACGCCCGTACCGGACGCCGGCCTGTTCCCCGGCCGCCTCGCCGCGGCCCTCGTCGACTACCTCGCCGTCGCCGCTGGTGTCACCCCGGCCGAGTACGCCGCGGCGCTGCTGGCCCACCGGCACAGCTCACCCGCAGAGTGGGACCGCACCGACCCGACCGAGCAGGAACACCGCGCGGCCCGCGACCTCGCCAACCGGCTGCGGCAGGCCCGCACCCGCCACCCCGAACACGGCCGGCGCCCCTCGACGATCCCACCCGGTCGGCTGCGCACCCGCCACGCCATCACCGCCGACGCGCAAACCGCCACCGGGCAGATGCCGACCGCCGCCCCGTGGCAGCAACGGGCGCAACTGCCGCCCGAGAAACCCCGCCTGCACCTGGCGATCCTGGTCGACCTGTCCGGGTCGATGGCCCGCTACACCGAGGCGATGTCCTCCGCGGCGTGGATCTTCGCCAACGCGGCGCGCCGCGCCGAGGCGACGACCACCACCATCGGGTTCGGCGACCGCACCACCGTCCTGGTGCCCCCACGCACCTACCCCCGGCAGGTGCTGCACATGCGCACCGGGCTGGCCACCGCCACCTTTCCGGAAGCGGTCAAGGTCGCCGACCAACTCCTCGACCTGCGCCACGGCCGCACCCTGCGGATGCTCGCCGTCGTCTCCGACGGCTACCTCGACGACATCCCCGCCGGCCAACAACTCGTCACCACCCTGCACCGCGCCGGCTGCGCCGTGCTGTGGCTCCACCCCGCCGACCCGCCCACCGACGGCGAACCGACCGACCCGGACCAGATCTGGGGGCACACCTTCACCCACGCCACCACCCTGACCGTCACCGACCCGACCGAGGCCATCGCGGCGATCGCCGACGCCGCCGTCACCGCACTCGCCCATGCCTGAGTCCCGGCCGAGCGGGCCCCGAGCCGGCGGCCAACCAGCCCCACCCCGTGCTGCGCCGGCTGCGGCCCGCGCAGCGCCGCAAGCTGGGATCCACGACACACCGGCCTGGAATACGGCTGCCGCAGGCGGCTCCGCCCGCATCTCGCGGACAGCCGGCGGCGGACGGCCTCGCTGCCGACCCCGTGACTTGACCACCCCACGCCATCGAAGCGTGCATGCATCGCGCCCCGACCGACCCAGGTCCGGACGCGATACGACGCTGCCCACCAGGGAGTCCCTCATGCGTTACGACACCGACGACGAACACCCCTTCGACACCGACAACCGCGCCTGGCGGCGCCTGCGCGACGTCACCAGCGAACACTTCGACGCGATCACCTGGAACCAGGACCCGGACGGACGGCCGGTACTGCTCACCCTGCGCGACATGCGCACCGGAGACACGGTCACCCTCGCCGTCCTCGACTCCCTGGAGATCCGCGACCCGCACGCGCTGCTCGCGGTCCACACCAACGGCGAACTCGGCGCCTACGGCCCCACCAGCGGCGCCGAAGCAGCCCACTCCCACGCCGCCACGCTCGCGCTCGACACCACCACGCTCGCCGTCACCAGGCCCGTACCGCTGCACGACCCCGCCGGCACGGCTCTACCCGCCACCAGTTGGGTCGACCTACCGCCCGACCTCGCCCCGGTCCTGCGGCCGGCCCTCGACGACGCCCGCACCGCCGTCCTCGTGCTGCTCGACCGCACCGAAGGCCGGCTCGCCGCCATCGGCCCGTTCCCCACCCACGCCGCCGCCGACACGTGGCAACCCGCCGACGGACCCGGCCGCACCGCCGACCGGCTCACCGTGCCACTGCACCCGATCACCATCGAGCAGGCCCAGCCGTGACCAGCACCCGACCGCTGGCACACCCCGCCTCCTCACCCATCGTGGCCATCGACGTCGACGGTGTCCTCAACCCCGCCAACCCGGCCCACGCCGAGACACTCGGATACCGGCCGCACCGCTACGACGGGCCCGCCCCGGACGGTCGGCACGTCACCGGCACCGTCTGGCTGAACCCCGACCACGGTGAGTGGCTGCGGGAACTGGCCGAGCGCGCCCAACCGGTGTGGTGCACCAGCTGGAACCAGCTGGCCGCCGCATGGATCGCGCCACGGCTGGGCCTACCGACCACCTGGCCACACGTCCCCGTCCACGCCGGCGGGGTCCGCTTCGGCCACCAGAGCAAACTCAGCCCCCTGTACGCCTGGGCCACCCAGCGTCCACTCGCCGTCCTCGACGACGAGTTCGGCGGCAAGGACCCCACCACCGCCGACCAGCGCACCGCCGACGGCGCACCCACCCTGCTCCACCCGGTCGACCCGTATCACGGGCTGCGCCGCGCCGACGTCGACACGGTGCTGACCTGGCTGGGGCAGCTCTGACCAAGCCACACCGGCGCCACCCGGCGCCGAGGCATTCCCTCACCCGGAGCCGCGGGGCCCGCATCCAC